>DUKP01000101.1 GCA_013329295.1 Candidatus Poseidoniaceae archaeon | reverse complement strand
GAGCCATAGAATAAGAATGGTTCTTGACTAACAAAACCAATCTTATCTCTAACAGAATCTAAGGTATAATCCTCAATTGAAACCCCATTGATCAATACATCACCGCTATCAGGTGTGTAATAGCGCATTAGTAATTTCAAAATGGTTGTTTTACCTGCTCCAGTGTGACCCATAATACCCAAAAATTCACCTCCTTCTGCCTTGAATGAAATGCCACTCAAAACCGGAATGTTCGTATTGGGGTATGTGAAATAAACATCTTTGAATTCAACTACTTCAATCTCTTCTTCGAGTTCAATCGCATCATCTTTATCAAAAATTTGCGGCTCCAGATCCACTACCGCAAATACTCTCCTTGCTGCGGCTTCACCTCTTTGCAATTGGTTAATTAGTATCCCGAAGATGAATAACGGCATTGTCATCCTAGTACTAATCAACAGGAATGTAACTAACTGACCTGTACTAATCTCTCCGCTTCCAGCCAAGGAGCCACCAACTGAGACAAGTAGTCCAAAGGCAATACCAGCGATTGCGTAAATCATAGGCACAAACCGATTGCGATCTTGGCTCGCACCAATCGCTTGGTCACGATACGCTGCTGACTCTCGGTTTACTCGTTCAGACTCCCAGTCTTGAGCATTGTAGGCTTGGACTACCGAGATTCCTGAAATCAAATTCTCTAACACCGCAGTGATGTCACCGGTAGATTCTCTCTGTTTGCGATATTTTCGTTGGACTCTTGTTGAAAACCAATACACCAATGGAACAATAAGAATTAGTGGACCGAAAAGAACTGCTGCTAATTTCCAAGACATAAGAACCAAAATTACGAATGCTGTCATGAAAGTGACAATGATTCTAATTATTGATGTTGAGGAATCTGCAACTACATCTTCTAATTGATTGACATCGCTTGATAATACCGACATAATTTGTCCAGTTTGCCGCATATCGTAATATGAGGCTTCCATTGCAATGATTGACTTTGTTGCATCCATTCGCAAGTCATGCTGAATTTTGTAGCCAAGTGTCTGCCATGAATACTCGGAGATACCTTGGAAAAATGCTAAACAAAAGAAGCCTAGAAAAATCAAAAACCCGTAACCAACTTCAATTTCTCCAGGCAATGCTATGACAAAATCTTGCAAAAATTTTGGCCCACTCATTGTTTTGTTGGTGAAATAATCAATTGAATAACCGATAGCAACAAACGGCATTAAGTCAAAAACTCGCGCTAAAGCATTGGAAAAAATTCCTGAGAAAACTCTACCTGGATATCTTTTGGCATAGGGGACAACACGCCAAATTTGTCTACCTATTACCTGTGATTTTTCATCACTATTAGATGGCGCCATGAGGTCGGATTGCTCTAAACCTTGTTCATGTTGTGCCATAGACTTGCGCTATCAAGTGGGTTTTTGAAGTCTCGTAGGGATTCACATCAATAAAATAGCAAATCATTCATCAAGGGCCAGTTATTGTAGATACACATGGGACGAAGTTCAAACAGTATTACAATTTTTATTTGTGCAGTTTTTATCATGCAAATTCTAGCCCCACTAAGTTATGCTAAGGATGTTGAACTGCCAAAGGTTACAGTAAATGATACTGAGGAGTTGTCGGCCCTTGAAGATATTACAATTTTCCCAAGTAATAAACTGAAAAATGGTTGGTTTTCATCAGATGTTTCAGCGGGACAGATTACCTTGATTTACCGTGACGCATCCCTTGTTCCTATCGAAAATTGGCCATCGTGGACTGGTTTAGATTTGTTAGAAGGAAGGTATGTAATTACTCATCAATTTCCCGTTCCAACCGAATGGAAATATCAATTAAGTGATGCTGGAATAGAGTGTAATTCTTTTATGCCGCCCAACGGATTTAGCTGTCAATTTGATTCAGTACCTATTGAAACATTAGAAGAATTACAGGTTGAGGGGATTCTTGAACTTGACCCTGTTGATAAGATTCGACATGGCTTAGCCCAATCAATCGCTGAAAAAGGTGAAGTAAACTTGGATATTATTCTATCAGGACATGATTTACCAGCAGAAATTAGAGAACAAGAAAATATCAATTTATTTACTCACAGCGGCAGATTTGCTTCTGCACATACTGATATTGCAGGCGTCAAATGGCTCGCTTCTCAAGGCGAAGTTGAATGGCTTGAAGAAATGCCTGTTTCTTTCTTTGTCAACTCTGTTGCAAACACTATAATTAACTCAGATGATGTTCAAGATAATCTAATGATGTCAGGATTAGATGGTACTTGGACTGGTCTTGATGGAAGTGGCATAATTGTAACTGTCGCTGATTCTGGACTTGATAGTGGCATTGATGATGGAACTATGCACCCTGACTTCAGCGACCATATACACGACATTTATTCTTGGCCAGAACCTCAATGGCGATGCACATGGAACTCCCCTGTTGATCCGGGCCCCTGTGATGATGGGGCTGATGATGACAATGGCCATGGAACACATGTTTCGGGCTCAGTCTTGGGCGATGGAACAGTAAGTGGGGGGTCTATAGTTGGGATTGCTCAAGAAGCTTTACTTCACATGCACGCATTTGAACAAAGCGGAACCCTTGGTGGCTTACCTGCTGACTTAAACGATTTTTTTGACTCTGCAGTTGAAAATGGCAGCCGAATACACACTAACTCTTGGGGCAGTTGTGATAATCGACCCGGTGGAAAAGGTACTCCCTGTACAACATATAGCACATACTCATCCAACTCGATGGAAATTGATGTTGGCGCACGCACTAATGAAGAATTAGTAATCTTGTTTGCCAACGGTAATGATGGGGACATATACGGTTCAGTAAGTGAAGATACCTTGTTATATGAAGCAACAGCGAAAAATGCGATTTCAATTGGTGCATCCGAAAATTACCGCCCGGCATTTGGTTCTTCTTCAGATAACTTTAGTGGAATGGCTGACTTCTCTGGACGAGGCCCTACTGAAGATGGCAGAATAAAACCTGACTTTGTTGCTCCAGGTACACAGATATTATCGACAAAATCTCGTTACGCAGGCCCGTGTGGCTGGGGTTCATATGATACTGATTATTGCTACAATGGCGGCACTAGTATGGCTACCCCAATCGCCGCTGGTGCGACAGCTCTTTTACTAGAACATCTAATCGAAAATGAAGGAATTGCGAACCCAACTTCATCATTGGTAAAGGCAATATTTGGTGCATCAAGCCATGACATGATGGGACAATATTCAAGTCCGACTATTGAGGCAGGAAATGCAATCCCAAATATGCATGAAGGTAATGGTTTATTGAATATGTACAGCGCAGTTCAAACCAGCTTTTTCCAAGGTGAATCTGTTACAACTGGAGATGATAGTGGATGGAGTTTTACTTTACCATCTAACCCGCACGATTTACAAATTGGTTTATCATATATCGACCCAGAATCGACTCCAGGAGTTAATCCCCATTTAGTAAACGACCTAGATTTGTCAGTTACCGACCCAACTGGAACTGTTCATGATTTAAGTGACAATCTTAACAATTTGCGTATAATGAATTTCTCAGCGCCTCTTGCTGGAACCTGGGAAGTCCATGTTGTAGGCACCAATGTTCCTAACGGACCACAATTCTTTTCCTTGGCGATTAATCATGACGTACCTTTAGTCAATCTAACCTTAGACGCTGATCTAGATGGAGTTGAAGATAGTCTTGATGATTGTGAATTTGATGCTGGAACCTCGACAATTGACCGAGCTGGTTGCCCTGATACTGACGGTGATGGTTATTCAGACCCAGATGGAGTTTGGACTACTACTGATGGCGCTGATGCATTCATTACTGAGCCAACCCAATGGGCTGACCAAGATGGTGATGGCTATGGTGATAACCCTGCTGGGTTTGAGCCTGATGCATGCCCGGTATCACCAGGAACATCAACCCATGACAGATTTGGTTGTGGCGATGGAGACAGCGATGGTTATTCAGATCCTGATGCAGGATGGCCTATTTCAAGTGGGGCTGATTCTTGTCCAGCTGTTGTAGGAACTTCCAATCAAGACCGTTCTGGCTGTCCTGATGATGATGGAGATGGATATTCCGACCCAGATGGAGTCTGGACCGTTGCAGATGGTGCAGATGCATTCATTGGAAATGCAACGCAATGGGTGGATGATGATGTAGATACTTTTGGGGACAACTCATCTGGAACATTTGGAGATGCTTGTGTAGGAGTTTATGGTGAGTCAATCCAAGACAGATATGGGTGTCATGATACCGATGGAGATGGATGGTCCGACCCTGATGGAGTTTGGACTACTTCTGATGGCGCTGATGCATTCATTGCTGAGCCAACTCAATGGGCTGACCAAGATGGTGATGGCTATGGTGACAACTCTGGAGGAGTAAATCCTGATTCATGTCCAACCAATTTTGGAACCTCAAATCAGTTAGGTAATTTGGGATGTCCTGATGGTGACGGAGATGGCTATGCTGATACTGATGACTCATTCCCATCTGATGATACTCAATGGGAAGATGCTGACAATGACGGTTATGGCGATGACCCTAGTGGCAATAACCCCGATGCTTGTGTAGGCGTTCAAGGGTTCTCAAGCCAAGATAGGCTTGGTTGCCCTGATACCGATGGAGATGGATGGTCCGACCCTGATGGTGCATGGACAGTCGCTGATGACGACGCAGATGCTTGGCCAAGTGATGCAACTCAATGGGTTGATGATGATGGCGATGGTTATGGCGATAATCCGCTTGGAACAAATGGTGATGATTGTCCTGGAGTTTATGGAGAGTCAACTAACGACAGATTAGGTTGCCTTGATACCGATGGTGACGGATGGTCCGACCCTGATGCATTTTGGACTGCTGCTGATGGCGCTGATGCTTTTCCTAGTGACGCTACTCGATGGGCAGATGCTGATGGCGATGGAGTAGATGATGCAGTTGACGACGCTTGTCCAACCTTAGAGGGTTATTCGACTCATGACCGTATGGGGTGTCCTGATTCCGATGGCGATGGTTATTCAGATAGTGATGGAACATGGACATATAGCGATGGTGCTGATGTATTTCCAAATGATGCAACTCAATGGGCTGATTCTGATAGTGATGGTTATGGAGATGAGTCTACTGGCAATAATGCTGACGACTGTCCACTTGAGTGGGGAGATTCTTGGCGAAACAACACATTGGGATGCCCTGATTCTGATAGTGATGGGTGGGCCAATGATCAGGATGCCCAGCCGGATGAACCAACTCAATGGGCAGATTCCGATAGTGATGGCTATGGAGATAATTTAGCTGGATTAAATCCTGACGCTTGTCCGAGTCAAGCAGGTAATTCTACTCAAGGTAACCGTTTGGGTTGCCCAGATGATGATGGTGATGGATGGGACAACGTGATTGATGAATTACCATCGACTCCATCACAGTGGTTAGATCAAGATGGTGATGGCTACGGTGATAATGCGACCGGAATAGAGGCGGATTCGTGTCCTGGAGAAGCGGGAACATCAACCGTTGACCGTTTTGGATGTTTAGATGACGATGGAGATGGAATCTCTAACTTGAATGATGCCTTCCCAGATGACCCAACAAGAAGTCAAGATTCTGATGGTGACGGTTTTGATGACTTGGAAGATAATTGTATTTCAGTTGCAGGTAATTCCACTGAGGATAGAACCGGTTGTCCTGATACTGATGGTGATGGTTATTCTGATGTCACTCCCCCAACAAATAGTACTGTTGGATGGAATGTCAGTGATGGTGCAGATGCTTTTCCAATAGAGCCAAGTCAATGGGCTGATGCAGATGGGGATGGATTTGGCGATAATGCAACTGGCTTCGAAGGAGATGATTGCCCAGCTGAAGAAGGATATTCCAACATTGGCCTATTTGGTTGTCCTGATGGAGATAATGATGGAACTGCACAAACCGATGATGATTTCCCAGATGATCCTACTCAATGGAATGATACCGACGGTGATGGATATGGGGATAATCCAAACGGCACTAATCCAGATGCTTGTCCTGCAGTAGTAGGAACTTCAACAATCGACAGATTTGGTTGTCCTGATGAAGACTCTGATGGTGCTAGCGATGCTAATGACTTGTGGTTAGGCGATGATACACAATGGTTTGATAGTGACAATGATAGTTTTGGCGATAATGAAGCCGGTACTATGGGAGATAGTTGTCCATTTGAAACTGGCACCTCTAGTCAAGGCACTAAGCATGGCTGTCCTGACGATGATGGAGATGGATGGGCCAATATTGAGGATGCATTTCCCGGAGAAGATTCTCAATGGATAGATTCTGATGGCGACGGTTGGGGTGACAATCAAACTGCTGGATCTTACAAATTAGATCATTGGCCTGATGACCCAACGAGGAATGCTGGTGAAGCAACCTTAAGTTGTAGTGAATCTACTATTGAGTTAGACTTAGCAGGTGGAGATTGGTTCTCTTTCACATGTACGGTCAATACAGAAATGACTAATGCAGGTGTAAGGCTTGAATGGCAAGCCATGAATGGAATAGCAGCAGATACTACAGTTCAATTGCTGATTTTCTCTCCAGAAACTGGAGGAACCCAAACCATTGTTTTCTCTGGTGAAGTATTGGAAGCAGGATTATACCAACTGGTTTTAGTTGCCAAAGAGCCTGGTTCAGAGTTTGCCATGGATTCAATTACGATTTCACTTGATGCTCAAGATTCAAGGTTAAAGACCAATATTATTGATGACCAAACAGATACTATCAACAAATTGCTAAAGCAACCAGTAATCCAAGCAGCACTTGCAGGATTGGTATTGTTTGCACTGATGGGAACACTATTCTTGAGAGGAAAAGCAAACACTATCCGTCGTAACAAAGAACGTCGTGAACATGCTGAAAATGTCCTAAAAGCCAGATTAACAAATAAGAATACTAGTTCAGAAAATCGACGTGCTGAATTTGGATTAAATCGCCCAATACCTCCGCCACCACCGGGATTTGACTGATATTACAACCGATTGACTCAAAGAGGAAATACTACTCGCAACCAATATCGCGGATATGGTGAAGTGGTTATCATCTGAGGTTTCCAACCTTATGTCGTGGGTTCGACTCCCGCTATCCGCACCACAATAACTTCGAGTATCACGGCATAATCTAAATTATGATTGACAAAGTCTATGAGTCAGCGACTTGAGGTGTTCTCATGCAGAGTAATGCATTGAAAAGCATCTTACTTGTGCTAGTTTTTTTCAGCGCTTCAATGTCAGGATGTTTTGGAGAAGATTCTGCTGATAGCGACTATGATGTTGCTGGTTTCCAAATTGACTTTACTGATGCTAATGATGCTGAATTACGTGGAGGAGAATGGCATACATTCTTCCTTGCCGGCAAGGGTAGGTCTATTTCAGTGCCAAATAATGTCATGATGTTTATTGATGATATTGTGATTCCAAACGGTTATGCGGTTGTCGAAGATGAACAGATTAATGGAAAATTATTACCGATTCCCTATGCTGAAGAAGTTAGCATAACTATAGTAGAGGCTAACGGCAAAGGCAAGTCATTCGAATACACTATTGCTGAGGGCGAGGTAATTATCAGTGGCTCGGAATGGTTCGAAAAGATGGATTTCATTACCAGTGTGTGTACTGATTCTACTTTGTGTGGCGGCTATATCAACAGGTGGATGGGATCACCAAATCCAGCATTTGAGAGAGCCGCTTCATTCTTCCACGGGCATTTTGAAGGCCTTGGATATGAAACACATTTGATGAGAGTTACCGATACTTTCAGTTTAACCCAGCCTGAAAGCTTGAATGTTATCGCTTGGAAACGTGGCTATGATGATTCTTGCGTTCAAGGCATTGGTGCACATATGGATATCGCACCGCCTGCTGGACCTCCAGGCGGCGGGACTTATGAAGGAGCATACGACAACACTGCAGGAACTGTTGCAATAATGTTGTATGCTAAAGCGCTGCTTGATGTTGAAGTAAGATGTGATACCTTCCTTGCTCTTTGGTCAAGTGAAGAAGCAGGCTTGAGAGGGTCAAATGCATTCGCCAACAACGATTGTGATTATTGTTTACCAAAAGACAAGGAATTGCGCTTCTACATCAATATGGACATGATGGGAATTTCTTATCCAGCAAAGAAATCTAATGGCGATTATTTCCCGTATCATGCTTGGTCTGGCCCCGATTTTGATCCAGAGGTGCAAGATGTTGCCATCACTACGATTCTTGATTACGTTCATCGAGATATTATGAAAGCACCAATGGATTTGCGTATCGAGGGCTCTTATGGTGCAGGTTGTGACCAACACTGGGATGACCACTACAACCTTGTGATGGATGTTCATGAAGACACTTTTGGACGTTCAGATCATGTAACATTTAGAAACCTCGGGGCTCAAACAATTTTCCATCTTGGGGCATATGATGAGGACTACAGCGCATACCATTCACCAACAGACACTTTTGATAATATGATTGCAGAAGTTGGTGGGCCTGAAGAATTGAAAAATAGTATCCAATATGTACTATGGGCTGCATTTTTAGAATTCATTCTCGCTGACCAAACTCCTGAAGTTCGTAATGTTGATGTTTGAATTTAATTACAACCTTTTTTTTACTCAACCCCTATTTTCAGCATATGGAGAGGGCCGTTGATAGCGAACAAAGTGTGCTTGCTAAATTTGTTCAGGCACCAATATTTCCAATGGCAATTTTTTCTTTAGGAGCCATTATTGCAATTATTGAAACAATTTATTTGCTCATACTTGGCAATAGTCTTGAAAATGCTGTGTGGCCTATAGCGATTAGAACCCTTGAAATTACGTTCTTATTGAGACAAAATGTTCCAAGTGTTGCTTTGCTTTGTGCAATAGTACTCAGTCTTGGTTTATGGTTGATGATTCGAGGACAGCAGGAAAAATACATTCCTGCTTGGATCAGACATGTTTTAGTATTCTTTTCTGGACTTATTTTTGGCTCATATGTAGTATTTGTAATAATGGATATTAGATATTTAAGAGGGGCTTTTTTACTATTGCCTACACTCTACGGATTTATTTTATTTTCCTGTGCAATAGGTTCGAGAGGAATTCCAAAATTACCTAAATCAAATAACGGATTTTTTGACAACTTTTACTCAGTAAGCCATCTATTGGCCGTGTTTTTCGCAGCTTGGTTGATGATGCCGGGGATTCCAGCACTTGCAGGTATAGCACCCTCTCCACCAGATAAACCTGCATTTGGATATGGAGGGCAACCAGGCCCATTTGCTGAAGTGTTGGAAATTTATCCATACACGTTACCCGATAATGTCACAGCAATACAAGGTGATACTGAAGAAGATATTACATTCTCAATATATCTCTCGTTACCTGTACTACCTGAAAATCCAGGTATTGAAGGCGTACCTCTTGCCATTATTTTTCATGCATTCAACAACCCAAGTCGTGAATCCTATACAGATTGGATTGACCGGTTAGTAGGAAAAGGCATGGTTGTTGCATATATCCAATACCCTACTGATATTAGACCCGAAGGTGGAGAAGATTGGAATGACAAAACAGTTGAGGGAACCTCTGATTGGCCGCATCATATACCTAGATTGTATTCTATTTATTCTGCTTTGACGTTATTGACTTCGATTATTGATGACCAAACTCGGGGGGTTGAAATTGATTCAGTACTCGGAAATCTTAGCATTATGCCTGAGCATTTGTACATAGGAGGACATAGTTTAGGTGGTGCATATTCGCTACATGCACTACAGATGGTGCAAGAATTTGGTTGGGGCAATCAAACATTGGTAGTCAATACCGAAATGGCTGCATCAAGACCAGTACAAGATTTATGGCAGCCAGATTTCACCGGACTTCCTGAAGCGACTATGGTACATTTAGCTGTAAGTGAGGATGACATGACTGTTGGACAATGTGATAGCGTTTATCATCAAAAATTATTCAATATGATAGAAGAAAACAATTCTATTTTGATATATATTCCAAGTGACAAATATGGATTTCCAAGGCTGGTCGCTTCACATTACATACCTACTAATGAAGCGCATGACACCTTATCTGATTGGGCATTTTATCGGCGAGTTGATGCACAAGCAGATTGGCTAGTCGCAAGAAGTCGAGGAGATTACAATACTGAACAATTTGCATATTCTCATTTAATCGATGGGCCTTTGCTTAGAGATATGGGTGAATGGTCAGATGGAACACCGGTTTTGCAGTTACAAACATACACTAATGCTATACAAGAGAACAAATTCAATTATTGTTGAGGTGATGTAATGACCGAGGAAGTTTCACAGCGAAAATCATTGATTAAACTGATTTCTGGGTCAGCATTAATCGCTTCAATGTGCTGCCTTCCCAGCGTTGTTTTAGTGTTATTTGGTTTGGCTAGTGTAAGTTCCGCTGCTGCGCTTTCTGACACACTTTACTGGGGCGGAGATGGTTATGGCTGGTTTAGACCTCTGATGCTACTATCTGCTTTGGCCTTTGTAGTAATAGGCTTGATTATTCATTTCCGGAACAAAGGAATTTGTACTATTGATCAAGCAAAAAGAGAAAGAAGAAAAATCATCAATACTTCACTATTAGTATTGATTATTAGTTACATTTCATACTTGTTGCTGAACTATGTTATTCTAACTGAAATTGGTATACTCTTAGATTTACCTTGGGAAGAAAGTCGGGAAAAATACATGTTTTGGAAATAACTAGGTATTTGTTCTAGTGGTTTTACAACCAATTGACCAATCTTCATCCGCTTGCATCGCTTCTAAAGTTTGATCTAGCAAATCATCTTCAGGAATAGAATCATACCCCTCTCCTTGACTTATTGCAACACTGATATTATATCCATTAAATGATAAATTTTTCAATTGGAAATTTAAATTTTCAATTGGAATTTTAGTTTCATTATTTCCAATTGGAATTTTGATTTCACGTGGATTTAGATTCATACCTAAGCGTGCTGCTTTTTGGACTGCTTCTTTACTTGTCCAGTAAGTCAAAGCTTGATCTGCATTATTTTGCAAATATGTTAATTCTTCTCCTTTAGCCATTAATTCAAAAACGCCAGAAGAGATCTCAAGTTCTAATGGTTCACCATCTATTCCTATAGTCCATCCAGATTCTATTAGCGCAACAAAGGCCCACTCGTTAGAGTGCCCGATTGATATTGAAGGTAAGGGATGTCTAACCCAGGTACCTGGCAGATAAGCAATACTCGGGGCACGAAACTCATTTCTTCTAACCTCCAATAATGATGTATCTATGCCCCACTTTTCCAGTGCCATCTCAAGTAGTAAACGACCACTAAGATGTTCATCTTTGCGTTTCTTTGTAACAAACTTAGCCACCTCATCTGCATTAGCTAATTGCACTTGAGAAATGTCTAATTCAGTTACAGGCGCCATAAAACATAGTAATCTTGGACCATTAGAGTCAAATTGAACTGGAATCTCTTGCATCAATTCCACCATTAACGTTCTAGAATGAATCGTTGTTCATCTGGAACCGGCGCCATACTCTTCAATCGTAAGCCCTTCAATGCAAGAACTGGTGCGTCATCATCCCCGACTATTACTAAATCATGAACTGTAACACCTGCATCTTCAACTGCGACTCGTAAACTCCTCATTCGAAGTATTTCATTACGCTCGGGCACGCGCAGGTTGGTTGACCAATCAATACCGATTGGCAATGAAGAGAAGCCTTCTGACTCCATTGCCACAAAACCAGCATTTTGGAATCCTGCTTCAATTAGCATAGGCAAGGCTTCTAACAACACCTCTCCTCCATTTTCTTCAGCTTTGAACTGCTCCCTAATAGGCAGTTGATTACGCATTAGTGCGATACTATCTGCGCCTGGTGTATCATTATCACCTACACCTCTAATCACGCCACCATGACATTGGAATCTAGGGCCATGGAAATAACGCTTGTAAATGAATGAAGGCATCAAAACCAAGTCTTCTAAACCTGGAATCCCAATATCGGGCATTTGAGTTACTTCTGAATGTAAGAAACCAGACAAATCATCACTCTTTTCAACTAACCTTACTAAGGCTGAATGGTGTTCTCGTTCCCCAAATACTTCTCCTTTAGAATTGGTCAAATCTGAAACTAATTTACATCTTATCCAATG
>DUKP01000180.1:4101-7385 GCA_013329295.1 Candidatus Poseidoniaceae archaeon | reverse complement strand
AGACCAAGTCCTCCAACTGATAGACCCATAACTGCGCCACCGTTGTAGGAAACTGCAAGTGCAGCTGGTTGTCCACCGCTCTTAGCAGCCATTGCAGTTCTGCCGTTTGCGGAAGTTGCTGCTCTCATTCCAGAGAACCCTGCAGCGACTGATGCCAGTGCACCAGCAAAGAATGCTATTGTTGTCTCAACATCGTTGAGAACAAACAACAGAACACCTACTGCTGCGACGAATAATCCAAGAATTTTGTACTCTGCCTTAAGGAAGGCCATAGCACCATCTTGTATTTCTTCGGTAATGTCGGCAACAACTTTGTTGTCAATCTTTACACTGTTCACTCGCATGTATAACATAAAAGCAATTACAAGCCCAAAAAGACCTGTCCCTGCTGCAATCAAAGGTATGTTTGTAATATCCATAATAAACACCTATTGAGCCGGCGACCGACGAACTCCTCATAAGTGGTTCGCCTGTTAATCCCGCATTAATACACGATTGCAGACTACTTTTCCTATCGCCGAATACTGTTTTCTTTAAATTACTAAGAAATGATTCATTAAAGACGGCTTCCTCGCCTTACCATGGCAATCACCGCGGAGGAGATTCTGGCAGAGATTGGACCTGTCCAAGAAGTTCTTGACGCACACGATGGTGTTGTTACTGTCATTGATACTGCTGATGGCAACATCATGTTATCACTTGATGGTGGTTGTAATGGTTGTTCATCGACTCCGATGACTGCAATGCAAATTTTCTATTCACTGATGAAACTTGACGCGGTCAATGATGTTATCTTTGTCAACGGCGAGTTACCAGAATACATGCGTGACTTCATAAAAAAGAAGATGGAAAAAGAATCATCACAAGAGAATCAAAACTTAACCTCTGATGGTGACCACGAACCTCGTGGCGAAATAATTTGACCTACTCCTGTTCTTTTTTACCAATCGAATGCGGATTAGCACCAAATGAGATATTGGTGCCTTTGATATTCATTCTGGCAGAAAATGCAATGATTACACAAACTAAAGATAACGGCTTTGGCAAATAATTTGAGCCCCAAAGAGAGCCACCTGATAAGGAGAGCCACCACAGAACAATAGCGCACAAAATTAGAGATATAGCAATTACATTTTGCGCCATATACTCTGCTTTTTCCGAACGAGAAAAGGTTGCAATAAAGGTAAACAAGACGGCTGATATACCGCACAATGCTTCGGCAAGGTGCTCGATGAATACTGGATCAACACCTGCCATGGAGCACCCTGTTGTTTGATGTTCTTAAGCACGGTTATGTCAAAATACACCTCTATAACTTATAACAAGGTTTGAGAACAACTTGGCTTTGTTTAGTACATGGCAGGCGGAAATTTCTCATTACCTAAGCCGAGACCCAGCGGTCCGCCATATTTTTCTCGCAACCAAATTGCAGCAGCTCTACATCAAGTAGCAGTATTACTCGAACTACAAGGAGCTAATGTGTTTAGACTCCGTTCTTATCAAAATGCCAGTAGAACTCTTGGTAGCATTACAGAGGACCTTGGAGAACTTGTCGCAACTGGCCAGTTATTCGAAATCAAAGGTATAGGCAAAGGATTAGGTTCGGCAATATCTCAAGCAGTTGGCGAAGGACGTTGGCCAAATGACTGGATCGATTTACACAATAATACGCCTCCTGGACTTATTGAAATGCTTGGCATTCCCGGCCTTGGTCCAAAGCGAATCAAGATAATGAACGAAGAATTGGGCATCGACTCTATCGCTACACTAAAACAGGCAGCAGAAGATGATGCAATTGCAAGTTTGAAGGGTTTCGGTGCTAAATCACAACAGAAAATGCTAGACGGTATCGAACTATTAGCAAGATTTCGATCTCGTCGTCGCCTTGATGTTGGGCTAATGTATGGTGAAGCATTCGAGCAAAAAATCGCCTCAATTGATGGTGTTATCAAAGCACAGTTAGCCGGTAGTGCTCGTCGTCGAAGAGAAACTATTGGCGACCTTGATGTAGTAGTTGGAGTGCTTGATGAAAACAAAGAACAAGTTAGTAAAGCAATCTTAGCATTACCTGGAATAGCTGATGTAAAAGGTGCAGGAGATTCAAAAATAAGTCTCATACTTGATACCAGTATTTTCGATGGCGGTTTCACTATAGGTCATATTGATCCGAATGTCATGGATGCTATTGGAGGCGATGATTACGAGCAACTCGAATCCGGCGGAACTATTGATGCTCAAGTTAGATTGGTTACTCCTGAAGTATTCCCATTTACTTTAGCATACTTCACCGGTAGTAAAGAACACAACATTGTCATGCGTCAAAGAGCGATAGACCGTGGTTTGAGATTGAGTGAATTTGGCCTTATACCTGAGGCAGAGGCTGGTGAACTGAAAGGCATGGCTGCTGCCCATCTATCTTTGCCAGCTGTTGATGAAGGTGAAATTTACCGGCACTTAGAACTTGATTGGGTGCCGCCAGAACTTAGAGAAGATACTGGTGAGATAGCAGCAGCAAATGATGACTTATTGCCAAGATTGATTGTCCCATCTGATGTCAAGGGCGCTTTACATAACCACACTACTCTATCCGATGGTGATGCAACATTGGAGGAAATGGCTGATGCGGCTCGTAATATTGGCTGGAAATGGTTAGGTGTTGCTGACCACTCGCCATCTCTGAAGGTGGCTAACGGAGCAAGTGCTGAAGACCTACTTGACCAAGGTAAGAAAATCAAGCAGTATAATGCTGCATGGGCAAATGAGGGAGTCGATTTCAGATTATTCCATGGGGTAGAATCTGATATTTTGGAAGGTGGGAAGTTGGACCATCCTGACAATGTATTGGCTGAATTAGATTATGTTGTGGCATCAGTTCACGCTATGACCAAATGGAAAAATCGTGATGAAGTCACCAATACTGAAGAATTAATTCGCTGTATCGACCATCCTGCTACCAATGTTCTTGGACATCCAACAGGAAGAATCTTACAGGGCAGAGATGGTTACGAAGTTGATATGTTTGCCATAATCGATCATATGGCTGAACACAATGAAGCAGGTCGACTAAAAGCAGTGGAATTGAATGCAAGTCCGTATCGACTGGATTTAGATTGGCGGCTTTGTAAATATGCAAAGACTAACAATGTCCCTGTCATAATTAATCCAGATGCTCACTCAGTACGTGGCTTGAGTGATTTTGCATACGGTGTAATGACAGCAAGGAAAGGCTGGCTTGAAGTGGATGATATTCTGAATTCACTATCTGCAGATGCTATGGCTGCGCG
>DUKP01000180.1:0-3767 GCA_013329295.1 Candidatus Poseidoniaceae archaeon | reverse complement strand
CTTTCGTGAACATACATTCATCAAATACGAGGAAGTGGAGATATTATGCGAACATTACGAACCATGATCATGGGTGCTTCTATGGTGTTACCGGGAATGTTTCTTGCATTGATTATCTGGTACATTGCTGGCAAGCCTAATACTGAGCCATTGGAAACATTGATTTGTAATGTTATACCAATGATTTCAGTTGGTTTGGGCTTGGCTTTTGGTTGGCTTACTGGTGGCGAGTACGAAGGTTGAGGATTGTCATGGATGAAGAATTTGCTATTGAACAATGGGACAAGATAATAGTAAAGTTCACTCAGATTTTCGATGGTTTGGGAACGGTACTTCACAATGAAGAAATGGCATCATTCACTTCTAGAGCACCTGATGTCGAAACGGGAATTGCCATCTATTCTAATGGCCAGTTTTCTGCATCAATGCCGCTTCACGGTATCGATTCTATGGTAAGTAAGGTTATTTTTTCAAATACAGCAATCACTCTTTTAGGCGAATCAATCGACTACACTTATCGAATACCACCTGAAATCCTCAAGCGAAGAGGCGAGTGAATGAAACGTATAGACAAGGCAGAACGTATCGCAGTGATGCTCGAAGAATTATACCCCGAAACACCAGTTCCACTCGACCATGAAAATGCCTTTCAATTATTAGTCGCTGTTTTGATGAGTGCTCAAACTACTGATTTGAAAGTCAATGAAGTCACTCCAGCACTATTTGCTAAAGCACCAACTGCCAAAGAGATGGCTAAGTTACCTGTTGAAGTGATTCTTGAAGACATACGACAAGTTGGACTTGCACCAACCAAAGCAAAGAATATTCGCCGCCTATCTGAAATATTGATTGAAAAGTATGATGGAGAAGTTCCTGCATCTTTTGAAGCATTAGAAGATCTACCTGGTGTTGGTCATAAAACTGCCAGTGTAGTAATGGCACAATCATTTGGGATACCTGCATTCCCCGTCGATACTCACATTCACAGACTTGCAGCAAGATGGGGATTATCTAACGGCAAGAATGTGGAGAAAACCGAGAAGGATTTGAAAGCTATTTTTCCCAAAGAATTGTGGAATAAATTACACCTGCAAATTATTTTCTTTGGCAGGGAATACTGTCCAGCAAGAAATCACGACTTAACCCAGTGTCCTATCTGTTCATGGGCTGCAACTAAAAAACGAATCAATGAAGAAATGAAACGTTAATCAAATTGGCAATATATTCGCTGCTGCAATATTTCCAATTACCAATACACCAGTGATTACTGCTGTCACTCTAACTGCTGTGTGGTGAGCATCTCCTTCACTGGCTTCTCTAAGTAGGCCGTAACCAATTAGACCCAAACCTATTGATTGCAACATATTTGCAAACGCTCCAAGTGTTGTGCCAAGTTTCTCATGTGAGAATTGATCTTCAGCATACTTACCTGCATCATCATAATCTGCAGGATTAGGCGCACCAACCAAATCTGTCACCTGAGTAAACATCGCTCCGATAACAATCAATACTGCGCCAATCATCAGCCACTTACTAAAGGTGTAAGTGCCATACTTATCAAGAAATTTTGGTTGTGGTTGGTATGCTGCCATTGGCTGCATAGGTTGAGGTGCGGGGGCTTGTACAGGGGGTCCGGGTGCCGGTTGCATAATTGGTGATTGTAAAATCAATCTATAATACTTGACAATCTCATTAGACCGAGAATATTGAAGATGCTGCTTCAAGTATAAATGCCGTAAGTAAAGAAGTAATACCGGCAATCCACAATAAGGAAATCATTTGTCCTAACGAACTAGTAATACCACCACCACGCAATCTTGTGGCTATGTAAGAGACAGCTGCAACCTGAATGAGAACCAAAATCGATACTACAATTTTGAACATCCTAATATTTTCTCCGACCGAACTAGCATCCTCCATAACCGGCAATGCAACACCTCCACCAAAGTCAGAAAGGGCTGAAACATCAGTATCTGCAAGTCCACTTGCCACGCCAGCAATCGCATCTCCAAGTTGCAAAACAATTGAAATTGTTACGTTGAGGCTTGTTACACTAGCGACTAACAAACCGATTGCAACACCCCACATAGTACTGGCAGAAAGTGCGCGTCTTCGCCTTAGAGACAGTAAACTACCAACAGATCGGCTGACCATCTCAGCGGTTTCCGCTGGCCTACCAGATGACTGTGAACCCTCGATGTAAATTCTCATGTAGCGAGAAATAACCGCTGAATTTGTATCAGCGTTGAAGTAATCCCAAGCTCTATCCGAATCAATTCTTGTCGAAAGCCGCTTTTCGAGTCTGTCAATTGAATTATCTAACATACCAAAATCAATACCTCGCAGCGCCTTGATAGTTGCAGATGGTTCAGAAGACCTAGCCTGAGCAGTTCCTCCAAGAGCCCTAATAAAATCAGGATATGTTTCATCTCTACGTAAAACCATTTTTTCTTCTCGACCTATCATAAATGCTGGAAATAGTAGTGGAGTTAGAGGAATCGCAAAAACCAGTAATCCATACTTATCCCATTGGTCACTTAGCACCTCCCAAGCAGACATTACAGCTATCGACATGACTACTGAAAGTAAGATTGAAAATGCACCTGCCACCAAAAAAGCTCGCCGGAAATTGATTCTAAATGGCGTATCCATATCATCTCTAGCAAAGGTTAGGTCTTCGGGTATTGTTGCTCTAAAAGCAAACATTGCACCAATTTGGACAATAACAAAAACAAGTCCCGCAAGTAGCAAGAATCTAATTCTACTAAAAATCTCAATCGGTTCTGCATCGGGTGAGCCAACCTCAAACAGAACAAGATGTATGCCAGCGATAACCAAAGCAAATAAGCCTGCTGAAACTAATGAGACATAAATCTCCTTGAGCGTATCAACTGATTCTAATCTTGTATCGTAAAGAGTGTTATATTGCTCAGCAACTGTTTCTTGTTCAGCACGCATAAACTCATCGATTGGCTGACCCGCTTCAATTGAAAACGCCATTCTGTCGAGAAAATCGGTCCACAATGGGCTTGGACTTTGATGTGCAACAATTCTGGCTGCCTCTGGTAAAGATGTATGCCACTTGTCTACCAATGTCTCAATACGCTTTACTTCAGAGGCCAATTCTCCATAATCTGACATCTGCTTGAGAATATCAAAAATTGATTTTGCGCCTACTTCTCCAAGAGAAAGTATACCCATTCTTGTAATGAACATATGCATTTCTTTCTCTATTCTAGTGGCTGAGCGTTGAACTTCAAGTAGTGGAAATGCTAATGCAGCAAGGGCACAAATCAAAGGAAAAACAATGATCATTAAAATTCCAGCAAAGCCTTGGAATAACGCTCCTTCACCTAATCCACCGGTGAAGAAAATAAGAGCTAACGCAGCCAACAATCCAGCAAATGTAGCACCGCCTACGAAGATGAATAAGAAACGCGCAATCGGCATTTCAAGCCGTCTAACCGCTACTTGCCAGATCGGCATTCTCTCCATACTCAAACCTCCTAACCGTGATTGACCCCTGTCCAAGTGTCAACTGCTCGGTCGAAGGCTTCGAATCCATTATTGTAGTAAATGCCAAGCAAGTCAAACACATCATCATAATGTGTTAAATCTCTTTCAGCCATCCTTTCCAAAGAGGCAGCTCTTCTCAACATTTCATCATAGATATCCCTCTTATTGGAAAATCCAGCCATAGCAGCAATCTTGTTTTCTAACAAGTGGCTTTGGAACATACCGCGGAAATAGTGTTTGTCTTTGACAGG
>DUKP01000201.1:5242-7025 GCA_013329295.1 Candidatus Poseidoniaceae archaeon | reverse complement strand
CCATGCACGGTGTCGTAGTGAAAAGCAATAGAAATGGCATCAATATTGGGAAAACATTCCTTTCCGATGAAATCCTGGTTAAGACCAGTTGGTTACTACCTGCTACTGTAATTCCTTTAGCCATGGTAATCCATTTGCTCAATGGCAATTCTAGAGATTTTCCCTTCTTTATTTCTGAAGCTGATTTCCCTGGTGTAGAGCGATGGGTATTCACAATTGGTTTAGCAATTTCAGGACTTGCTCAAATGCTATTTTCTTATCGGATGTGGTACGAATTTAGTAGAATAAAGTCTAGCAAATTATTGTTTTTAGCAATGTTATGCGGTCTTTTCACTGGTGGAAATTTGTTTGTAATGTCATTTGCTAACATGTATGACTATCTTGCACTACATGTCATTACAGCCTCAATGGTTTTTCAAGGCGGCATGGTATGGGCAATCGTGGCTCACTTTGCTATTCCAAATGCCAATAAGAAGGGGAAGAAGTTGCGAATTTTTAGTATCTCACTATCATTAATATCCTATGTGATAATGTCTCAAGCAGTCGTTCGTGCAGTTAATGGTTTAGACAAATATGGACTTGAGGGAGATACAATTCTAACTTTGGACAAAATCCAGTATGCTATTGATGTTGCAGCATATGCAGAATATGCTCTTTTTGTTGGATTAATATTGTGTCTTTACTCGTTTGAACAAGATTTCATTGAACTTTCCAATTCAAGCAAGGAGTGAATCATAAACATCTATCAAAGGCTTTGACATATCAAAAACTTCTGCTTCGACTTTAGTCATATCACCGTGCTTAAGTGCTTTAGACAATATACGAGATGTTGCTTCAGGATGATATTGGACTGTTCTTATCGGCCTAGTTGGATGTTGACAAGCCGCTATCTTGCAATGTTGTGCAGAAGCAATCACCTCTAACTCTCCTGCATCTACAACGTGGTCTTGATGGGTGAACACAGCATTAACTACAGCACCATCTATGTATTTCACTTCAGAAACAAAATGACTACCTTTGGATGCTCGCTCTACTTTACCCCCAAGGGCTGCAGCAATAATCTGATGGCCAAAACAAATTCCAATTATTGGCACTTCAGCAGTTCGGATTAATTCTGCAACATCATCCATCCATGGCTCCCATGAACTAACATTCCGGCGAGAACCGGTTATGGCAATAAAATCGCAATCAACTGGCTGCTCAACAACTGTCCCAAAACCGTATTCAGTTCTCTCTGTTGTATGTGGCGACCAAAGAAATACTTCTGGATTGTCAAAATGTGCTACAATTTCCCTTACGCCTTCTTTGCCAAACGCTTTTCTTTCAGCCAATAGATCTACAACTAATAGACGCATATCAATCAAGCTTCTACTGCTTCTGATTTGTCGCTCTTCTTGGCTTCAATCACTGCATCATTTGCCTTGAGTTGTTCCCAAACAATCTCTGCAATATCCTTAACTTCCATTTCAGAGCCAATAGCAGAAAGTCCATCGGTAATCATTGTTGAACAGAATGGGCAACCCACTGCCACAGTATCAGCACCTGTTTCTGCAAGTTCTTTTGAACGAATGATGTTAACTCGATCATAGCCTTCATCGACATGCTCTTCCATCCACATTTGAGCACCGCCTGCACCACAACAGAAGGAAGATTTTCCACTGCGTTCAGTTTCTATATCAACTCCACCAATGGCTTTTCTTGGAGCATCTAATTCACCGCCAATCCTACCTAAGTAGCATGGGTCATGATAAGTTACAGAACCATCGTGTTTAGGTTCTGGCAA
>DUKP01000201.1:4495-4842 GCA_013329295.1 Candidatus Poseidoniaceae archaeon | reverse complement strand
CCATAGTCTTTGTATTCCTTGCCTAGAGTATGGAAACAGTGTGGACAAGAGGCGACCACTTTCTTAACTCCTATTTCCTCAAATGTAGCAAGATTAGTTTCTGCAAGCATTTGGAATAAGTATTCATTTCCTGCCCTGCGAGCCGCATCTCCACTACAGCCTTCTTGCATTCCGAGAATTCCAACATCTAAGCCGGCTTCTTTCATAATGCTGATAGTATCTCTTGCAACCTTCTTATTGCGCTCATCAAATGATGCTGCACAACCGGCGAAATAGATATATTCGGCTGGTTCAGCAACTTTGACATCAAGATCTGCAGCCCAATCACCTCTTTCATGAGAAGGTAA
>DUKP01000201.1:3602-4093 GCA_013329295.1 Candidatus Poseidoniaceae archaeon | reverse complement strand
TTTTCGTCAAACTCCATTCGCTCCATCATCAAATGCCTACGAGCATCGGTTAGTTTTGGCACATGGTCGATGTAAATTGGACATGCTTCTACACATGCATGGCATGTAGTACAAGCCCAAATTGAATCTTCACCGAACTTAGCAATAATATCCTGTTCAGGAGTCTCTCCTGCCATTAGTGTAGTATAATTGTCATTAGCATAATTTCTAACATCGTGAATAATTTGCATTGGGTTTAGTGATTTTCCAGATGCATATGCTGGGCATACATCTTGACAGCGAGCACATGATGTACAAGCCCAACCATCGATTAGATTTCGCCATGTCAAATCTGTGTAATTTACTGTACCAAATGACTCAACATCCAAGTCATCAAGTAATACTGCTTTACCATCTTCACCAACTTGCATTGGCTCCATTGTCGCCATAGGACGCATGTCATGGAAGAATACGTTAGGGAATGCCATCACTAAATGCATATGCTTGGAAAG
>DUKP01000201.1:1383-3270 GCA_013329295.1 Candidatus Poseidoniaceae archaeon | reverse complement strand
ATCAAAAACAGAAATGTAGCAATAGCCAACATGTGAGCCCAATAAGCACCTACGACAACATTAGTAGATGGCGCAATTGTTTCTGCTACCCAAGCGCCTATTGGCTCATAGGTTGAAGATACTCCTTGTTCACCGGCTTCTACAAAGAATGATGTTACCGTAATGGTCATAATCAACAATAAAATTACATTGCCTTCAAGTTGTGATTTACCCTTGAGTTTGTCCGGAGTGAAAATTACTCTCCGTATCAATGCAGCCATACACCCTACTAATGCGATAGTATAGCCCGTCTCAACCATTAGATTCCAAGGTCCTTTGACTATAGCTGGCAACAAATTATGAGAAAACCAGTTAGCAGTTGCTAAATCAAACATATCTGTAGAAAGCATGAGAAAGCCCCAGAACATTAAGACGTGAATACCACCAGCAATTCTGTCTTCTAACACTTTCTTTTGACCCAACCAACCTGTTGCTACTTCCTTGATACGGGCAGGCCAATTGTCGAATCGGTTGTCAGGTTTTCCAATCATTACCAAACGAGTTGCTTTCCATACTTGATATGAAAAAAATGATATTGAAATCACTCCAATAATAGCCAAAATTACCCAACCGGGAATCGGCCCATAATCGATTAATAGTGGGTGTTCGATAATATCACCTCGCCTGTGATAATTACTCCGATAATGAGACAACTATTGAAGTCACCGTATCAAAGCACAAATAAAACCACATCATGAGGTTGACATATAAGCGGTCAAACTGGAGGTATTTGATGAGTTATATCAGCACAAGCGCACCTGGAAAATGTATTCTATTTGGTGAACATGCTGTTGTATATGGTCACCCAGCAGTAGCGGTAGCAATTGACCAAAGGATTTCTGTCAAGATTCAACCTTCACAGACTGGCATGTGGCTTCTTGATGGTAGTGCATTAAACATGGAACGTAATCCTCACATCAAAGGATTGATCGATAAATTATGGCCCACAGACGAGGGTGCACCGCCATTATCAATCCACATCGAAGGTAACATTCCAAGAGCGTCTGGACTTGGCTCTTCAGCAGCATTATCAGTTGCCTTTGCAGGTGCACTTCGTCTAGCTCGTGGCAGATGGGTAGAGGCAAGTGGTGCTACAACTCAGCAACAATGGGCTGAAGGATTTGGTGCTAGTATCTTAACAACAAATGCTTATGATAATCAACAAGGGTTTTTCTCGATTAAGCCAACAACTGAATTATTTCATATCACAGGTGAAAAGGCAGTAGATGCTGATGAAAATGCGATTCTTGCTCACAGTGTAGAAGCCGCAGCCCAAAATGGACGGGCTTCACCAATGGATTCTTCCACCTGCTCACATGGTGAAGTCATCATTATCTCTGACCAAATCGAAGATGACATTGATTATCTATATCGAAGAGAGTTGAAGATGCCGGAAGGTGAACGGTTTTGGCATATTCATGAACTAAATTTGGATAAAAAACCGGATGATGTATACTTAGTGATTGGTAGCACAGGAGTAAGCGCCCCTACTAGTAAACAAGTTGCTAAGGTCGCTAATATGTTACAAAAAAATCCATCTAGAATTGAAGAAATCGAAACGATTGGAAAAATAGCTCGAAGAGGTATTGAAGCATTAAGAAATGGTGATTATGAAGCAGTAGGGCGAACCATGAGTGAGAATCAAATTATGCTCAATAGCATTGGTGTATCGAGTCCAGAACTTGATAACTTAATCAAAGCGGCTGCCCCGACAAGCCTTGGGGCTAAATTAACCGGTGCTGGCGGGGGAGGATGTATGGTTGCACTAACAAAAAACCCCAAACTTACCAGTGATGCCATAGAACTTGCAGGTGGCAGGACATTGATTTCAAAATTAGGTAGCCCTGG
>DUKP01000201.1:0-976 GCA_013329295.1 Candidatus Poseidoniaceae archaeon | reverse complement strand
CAAATGCTTTTGTTTATATACCTCTTATAAGTCGCTTTTAAACATGACAACAGATGAAGAACGTCTAACAGTAGTAAATGTAGTTGCCAGCACAAGAGTTGCTGAAGAACTTGACCTCCCAGATATTGCAATTCAGTTGAATTGTGAATATGAACCTGAGCAGTTTCCAGGTGTAGTTTACCGAGTAACTGACCCGAAACTGGCTATTCTAATGTTCCGTTCAGGTCGAGCAGTATGTACTGGTGGTAAAGATGAAGATAATATCCATACTGGAATCGACAGAATGATTTCCGATCTACGTGGTGCTGGAATCAAGACTTGGGACTTATCTGATGTTGAAATTGAAGTCCAAAACATGGTTGCAACATACGCTCTTCATTACCCTGAAGACTATGATGGTAACGACAAATTTACTGGAGAACCACTTGCTGGAGTTCCAAGAAAGTTGAATCTAAACAACTTAACCTTCCACCTTCCTTTCGACAAGGTAGAATACGAGCCTGAACAATTCCCTGGTTTGATTTACCGACTCGACTATCCTAAGGTTGTCTGTTTGATTTTCGGTAGTGGAAAGATGGTAATCACTGGTGCTCGCCATAAAGATGAGATTCTTGAAGCAGTTGAAATCATCAAGGACGAACTAGCAGACTTGTTGTGAAATTAACTTCTCAACCTTTCCTACTTGGTAGGAGAAGTGTTCATTTCCTATGTATTGCGTCGCTATAGCATGCGGAGCATCGCGTACCTGCAAATCAAAGCGCTGGCTTTGGTAGCAATCATGCTTTTCTCAACTACAATTCCTTACGACGCAACAAACTCTCTGGAAGACATCACAGACCCTGAAAATAGTTCAAAGTCTTCTGCCAGTACTGCTGATGTCCCTGTTTGGCGCGTGGGTGACAAATGGAAATATGCTGGGACATTTGACCCCACGCAATTAGTAATTGACTCTGGAGTGGAAGCTAATGTTGGTGAA
>DUKP01000067.1 GCA_013329295.1 Candidatus Poseidoniaceae archaeon | reverse complement strand
TTGTGATTTAATTCGACCCATATACTGACAGTGAAAGGTTGTTTACTTTCATGCTCAAAATCGTATGCGCCGTGCCTTCCAAGCACGGTATAATTTTCTAGTCCAACCTTAAACATCTAATTCTCTTCCCTTTCGTGAACCCATATTAGATGGTAACCAAATTGTGATTTTATTGGATTTGATGTAGTAGAAAGTGGAATGCTCCAAACTGCTTCATCGAACTCTCTTACCATCATTCCTTTTCGAAACCAACCCAAATCTCCACCCTTTTGTGATGAGGGACAAGTGCTTTTTTTCCTGGCTAATTTTTGAAATTCTTTTAACTTGGAAATTTTTTGCTTAAGCTGAATTGCTTCAGATTTTGACTTTACCAATATGTGAGATGCCCAAGCACTAGGAGCCACCATGGGCTGGCCTAATGTAATGTATTATTGAATCTCACGGAATCAAGCATTCATGTCATATGCAAGTAATCTCATGTATGTGCCGTAAATAGTTCCTGATACATGCAGTGATTCTTCATTGAAACGATCCATTGTATCTAAGTAGGTATGATATTCCCATGCACCTCCACCATAGCATGAAACTGCGCGACCCACTTTATTTCCTAACTCATAAATAAACGGACAGTAATCTGAATTACAAGGCATCTCATTTGATTCGCCTTTTGCTCCATCAAGTAAACTGAATCTAATGTCGTATTTGTTAGCAATTTCATTACGCTCTTCGGTGTATAGATTAGCGATTCTTTTGATATGTCCATAGTCATCTTCATTATTGGTAAACAGGGTCAATGAATTACCTCGATTTTGGAAATCAGCATCTACGTGATTCATATCAAAATTGAGATATAATCTCAAATTGTTTCGCAAACTGTTTTGCATTTCAGCAACATATGCTCTACTGCCCCATAATCCTTCTTCTTCGCCACCCCAGGTACAGAATTGAATTGTTCGTTCTGGCATACCTGTATTGTTGACTATTTCAGCCAGTTGCCTAGCCATTTCCAGTACTGTTGTTACTCCTGAAGTGTCATCAACTGCACCTTCTCCTTGGTATACAGTGTCGTGATGTGCTCCTGCAATAATGACCTCTGAACTTCTACCCTCAATGATTCCGCAGGGAACGTAGATAGTTCGCTCTTCATCATTGGTCACATCAATAATAAGTTCGATCGATGCAGGTTCTGTAGCATTGATTACTAAGGCTTCAAAAATATCGCCAGCATCTCTTGACATCGCGATAAATGGAATGTCAGTTGGTATAGTTCCTCCATTTGCCGAGACCAATGCATCATAATTTGTACCCTTGAAAATTGGTACGCAGTCATTACCTTCTATCTGTCCACAATTGATTATTTTGTTAACACTGATTATTCCGGCCAAATCATTTTGAGCAGCATAACTATACATCTCAGTATTACTAACTCTTGATTCATCCATTCTTACATATCCTAAGGTTCCAGTAGCTGATTGCCAAAGTGCTTCATCTGTACCATTGCCCAAATCAGTTACAGTAATATCTTCGTCAAACATATATTGAGATTGACCTGATAATCCTTGAATTACATAATCCACTCTATGTTGGAAAATGGTAACCTGTGAGCCACCAACTTGCCCAACAGGGCCGTCACACGGTGAAAAACCTAGACTTCCTTGGACACATAGCCTGAAACTCGGTTCTGAATTTACATGATGCATTGGGACTTCATAACTATACGACTGAGCCTCATAACCCATTTCTGACAACCGGTCAAGGATATACAGTGAGGTATTTGCTTCTTCTACTGTACCGCTCATTCTCCCTTCCCAGTCAGGATGGCCTAATGCTACTAATTCCTCAGCATATATTTTGGTTTGGCTTTGGTCAAAATCAATTAACTGATAATCATAATCATCGCCGAAACCAAGCCAAGCCGGCTTTAGTATAAGAACAGATGAAATCATTAGAAGAGAAAGACCAATTGCGATTACTGCTCCTAAATTCAAAGGCCCAACAACTTGTGTTTTCATTTTAGCAAATATTGCCTCATAACGAGATTCATCTTCAATCAAATCTGCTTCAATTGAGATCATTAACGGTTCTTTAGAATGAGCCATTAAACGCTCAATTAGTTCTGATTTTTTTCCTGAAGTGGGTAAACCAAAATTCTCTAATTCCTGCTTAAGTTCAGCGACTAACATATTGTTGTAGTCTGATTGAGACATGAGGAACACTATGCCGTAGTCGTTTTACTTCAATAACTCGGCGGTCATTTGTGCATTAAATTTCATCGCCAGTCCATCGCTTGCCAACTTGATGTTCAATATCTAAATGGTCTAATATCCTAGCAATGATAAAATCAATCAAGTCATCAACTGATTTCGGATGATTGTAAAATCCAGGCGAGGCTGGAATGATTATTGAGCCCCAAGAAGACAACTTGGTCATGTTTTCTAAATGAACAGTAGCGTATGGAGCTTCTCTTGGAACTAGAATCAACTTTCTTCGCTCTTTCATGGCTACAATTGCCGAACGAGTTACCAGGTTGTCACTTATTCCAGCAGCCATTTTTCCTAGTGTTGTTCCTGAGCAAGGACAAATTACAACTGCATCAATTTTTGCTGAACCAGAAGCAGATTTTGCACCAATATTTCCTTCCTCTTCTAAAGTGGAACCAGTTGCTTCAGCTAGTTCTTCTTTTGAAATATTACATTCATGTTGAAGGGTTATTTCTCCAGCATTGCTTACAACCAATCTAGTATCTCTACCATGTTGTTGCAAAATCTCCAATAAGCGTTTTCCGTATATTGCACCAGACGCACCAGTGATGGCAACAACAATTTCGCCCATGTGTCGGGGAGAACATCAATTACTTTTATTGGCTTGTTTTTAATTTAATGCTAAATTAAGTGATTTATCCAATGCTTCAACTGCTAATTCAAACTGTTTTGGTTCTATAGACCATGCTACTCGAACCCATGAAATCATTTTCTCGCTGAACATTGAACCTGGTACTGCCAATAAGTCATTGGCTTTACAGAAGTGATCTACAAAATATTCTGAATTGATGTTATTCGGCAATTCAAAACATCCAAACACTCCTGCTGGAGGTTCATTCCAAACAATGCCATGTTTTTGTAAAACACTGCGTAGGATAGGTAGGTTCGCTCTACGGTATTCTTCGACTGCATCATCTACAGTGTCTAATCGTTTCATGACTTTAGCAGCAATCCTCATAGTTGGACTTGACATTACGCCTGAAAAAGTCATGAATATGCTTCTTGCGATTGCTATTGTTTCTTTCTCTGCAATAAGCCATCCAAATCTTATAGAACCTAAGGAATAAACTTTTGTTAATGAGTTAATAGAGATGCAATTATCTCCAAAACTATGTATTGATCGATAATTTTCTTTGTGTCTATATGCATCGTTGTAAGCCTCGTCAGCAATAACAATTACATCATTTATTCTGGCTTGCTCAATAATCCAATCCATATCTTCGGGATGTAAATTCCAACCACATGGATTGGAAATAGGAGTTATCATAATTATGTGAGATTTCTCAATTGCTGCTTGCCACTCAGAGTAATCTATTCTCCAGTGACCAATACCATCAGTTGGTGGAGATTTGTCAATTCTAATTACTTCATCTGCCAGAATCAATGCTGTTTGAGGTATTGGCGCATAGGTTGGTGATTCGACAGCTACGGTTATTTTGCCATTGACATTATCTCTAATTTTAGCTATTGCAGTCAATAATGCGATGTTGATACCTTGAGTTGCACCATTTGTGATCAATACATTTTCAAGTTCAACATTTTCTCGATTAGCAATAGTTTCTCTTGGGTCTTCGATGTCACCAAAGAATGTTTTCCCAAGTTTATCGACACTCTCGCCTAATAACTCGGTAAAGTCCCAATCAAATTGCATTCCACTAAATGAAAGATTATGTTTCCTTTCCTCTTGTAGCCTCGGTATGTACCATTCAAGATAGTCGATTGGGGCTACTGAATTTTCAAAACCTTCTCGAGTAAACCTTGGCCAATATCGAGTCATAGACATCGCATTATCTCT
>DUKP01000045.1 GCA_013329295.1 Candidatus Poseidoniaceae archaeon | reverse complement strand
TCACAAGGGATTTGCCAGCCTGGCCCCCCAGTTCCTGCTCTACGCGACATTGGATCTTTAGAGTGTGGGCAGCCGCCTTGAATCATAAAATCTTCAATCACTCTATGGAAATGTAAGCCGTTGTAATGGCCCATTTCTACTAATTTCACAAAGTTGCCAACGGTTTCTGGCGCCTCATCTGCGTATAACTTGATTAGGATATCTCCTGCACTTGTCTTCATCATTACCTGCATGGCTATGCCACATATCGGCAGGTCATGAGTATTGCCTTCGGATTATTGCTTCAACCAAGGCCTGAAATGTTGGTCAGCATAGGCACGTGCATAATCAGCTGGATAGCCTGCAGCGATTAACTGCTGTTCATAGGCTAACTGTTCAGGAGTGATTGAAGCATCTACTGCGCCTATTCCTGCTACAGCTGCATAACCTGCATCAGCATACGCTTTTTCTTGCATTGAATATGCATCGCTCTTAGAGCCTCGTCCTCTTACAAACATAAGTGTCGCCAGCAATAAGACAATTACTACGCCAATAATTCCGATTACTGTGTATGACATGCCAAATAATCCTGACTCGGATTCAGTATCATCGCTAGTGTCTGTAGATCCATCAGTCGAACCTGTGTTGTCACCGGGTTCTGTAGGGTCTGTAGGGTCTGTAGGGTCTGTGATAGTAGTATTGTCTCCTGTATCTGTATTATTGTCAACTGGTTCCTCAATAATTTCACAGCCATCTGCACCGACTATAGTTCCAATAGGGGTATCCGGGCACAAGTCATTTTCGTTTAGTACGCCATCTGAATCTAAATCAAGTATCGGGCAACCTGCTCCATCATCTCCATTAAAAACGCCAGGTATATCTGGACATTGGTCGCCATTAGTTCCAATAGGGTTGTCGCCAAATCCATCGCCATCGGTATCATACCATTGTGTTGGATCGTTTGGCAGAATATCATTGTCGTTGGAGACGCCGTCGCTATCAAGATCTGGGCAACCGTACCTATCTACAGTAGAGGTTCCTGGATTGCTTGGACAGCCATCGACTTTACCATCTCCATTATCAGTTGAATTAAAGCCGTCTCTGTCAACATCGTTCGCATACAATTCTTCCTCGTTTTGGATGTAGAACGGCTCGGAGAAATGGATATTGTTTGATTCATCTGATTCTGTAATTTCATTGTTAGAATCAATAATTAATTTACAGCGGTAATCGCCAGATGTTGTCTCGGTTGGAACGGTAAAGAAAGCATAACTAGATTGTACATTAGATTGGTTGTATGACATTGCGTTTGTAACTCCAGGATTTTCTGATGCTGTTTCTGATGAATAAATCGTATTAACCGTTTCATTATCAGAATTGATTAATTCGATTAAGACGACCATCGTTTGTCCGTAGCCTGGACCTTTTGCATTATTAATGAGCCACTGAACGGTTATTTCTTCATCGGTAAAGGTTTCTGTGGTAGGACAGACTAAATTTCCTGGAATCAAATCAGGTAATGCTGGTTCAATTACCATGAGGTCTATATCATAACTTCCTTGGCCGCCATTTGAATCAACGGTAAGTGTAAACGAGTTAGATTGTCCTTCATAGGTTTCGTTGTTGATGGATTCGAATAACAAACCATAACTCATGTTATCAACTGATGCGATTAGATCTCCTGCACTATTAGTCAAGGTTGCTGTAAACGGTAAATCCATTGTAGTGTTGAAATGAATCTCTACATTTTTATAATCGTCAATTGTAAAACTGTATACATCCTCTGTATCTGAATTACTTAAACATCCAGTTCCACTGATTGGGTTATTTGTACCCAATGGTATGCCAGATGAGCTAGCGTCTTGTCCAAGTCCGAGATCATTTTGTGTACCACAACTGAATGGTGGCACATAGGCAGATTGATCTGGTTCGCCAACTAATAAACGGTAAGTACCGCCAGGATTGCCGTTTGTAAAACCGCCCCAATATGTGACATTAACATAGTAGTCTCCGCCAGTATTTTCGTAATCTGTACCTTCCAAAGTCACAATTTCATCAATATTGGTGCTTCTCCAACTTGTATCAATTGCTGTTCCGTTCGGTAATAGCAATTGTAAATCGAAATCTGCTCCATCGATTGGTGCAGTAACCAAGGTGACTTCTAATGGCTGATTAGGGGAAATGCTTACCTTATACAGGTCTGCTTCATCGTTTGAATCTATACATCCACGTACTTCAACATCAACATCCAGCCCTAAATCAAAAGAGGTTCCAACCTCTTCGCCGATGTCATTTCCTGAAGCTGCATCATCTTGTGGAGTGGCACAAGCATTGACGCCATTGCCAACAGTCAATGTGTCAGCGGCGGTTTCCGTGTTATCGGTCTCACTCTTCTCTGCAACCATCTCATCGCTATCCAATATAACGAAGACATTGTATTCACCTTCGACAAGATTAGTTGGAATTGCTCCATTTACAGTTACTACTTGTGTTGCATTGATTGCTAATCCAGATGACCACGTGGCATTGCCAAGATTATGATCAACCCATGTATTTTCTGAATCTACGCTTAGAATTACTTCTGCCATGAATGGATCTGCTAGATCTAGTGTGCCATCGTTGATTACCGTGATATCAAATGGGACTACATCACCCGGGTTTGCTGCTTGATTGAAAGTAATGTCGTCAATAGCAAGATTTGGGATAGGGACACTATAATTCGTCCAAACATCAAATGTGTAATTACCACTTCCAGAAAAATGTGAGATGTTTACAAAATATGTTCCTGGTTGGTTTTCAGACGTTGTATCTGCTGATGTAACAAATTCATCAACTCCTAAGCTATTTGTGGATTCATCTATTTCAGACCCATTAGGCTGATGTAAATACAATTCAAAATCTACTCCGGATTCCATTGATAGAGATGCTGTAATAGTATGATTTAACGGCACGTCAAAAGCAAATACGTCGCCACCATCAGAGCCGTCTAAACATCCTGTATAACTTGCAGTAACGTTATTACCCATATTTGTTGGTGAGTCGGTCCAGTTTTGTGGTGCATCTTGGCCTGTATTTGCATCGTTTTGTGGGTTAAACCAATCAATACATGACTCAGTATAATTGGTCCAAATATCAATTTGGTAATCTCCTTGGTCTCCGCTAGCAGGATCCCATGGATAGATTACGATGACATACTTTCCTTCCTCAGATTCATTGAAACTTCCTAAGGTTGATACTTTTTCTATTGGATCATATGTTTGAGAGTCATCAACCAAAAAGTATTGACCTGGATTAGATTTGTTTTCTATACCAAGAAGTAAATCGTAGTCAAAATCGAAATTTGAAAGTTCAACATCAACATTGTAATCGGCGCCGACATCGAATTCATACCAATCTTCGCCATCAGTTCCGTCAACACAACCACTGAATGTAGTAGTAGGATTGTTGCCAATCGCTCTAGGTCCAGTAGTAGAGTTGCCTGCATCTCCTGGTTGTCCGGCATCATTTTGTAATGCTAATGTTGGGCATGGTTGGCCTCTTGCCTGCATTATGTAATCTTTCAAATCTTTTAGTACCGGCTCACCAAATGGGTTGGTTTGTATTTCTTCTTCGGTATTGTCAATTGAAGTATGAACGCTAACTAATGGCGCTAATGCAGTTATTATGAACATAATTCCAACTAAAAATCGTATACTACGCATGTTGCTCACAAGTAACTGTGCGCGCCGCTAAGTTATCAAACTACGGGAAATTCGTTAGTTTGCTAATGTTCTTGGAGATGATGCATTTACAGCGTCTGAAACTCCTGCCTCATAACGTTTGAAATTGTCGACAAACATCTTGGCGAGGTTGTCTGCTGTCTTATTGTAAGAGTCGCTATCGCCCCATGTGTGGATTGGTTGTAGTACTTCACTAGGAACATTTGGACAGGTTTCTGGTATTTCAAAACCGAATCTATCATCGACGATATATGATACATCGTCTAAATCTCCATCTAAGGCTGCATTTAGCATCGCTCTAGTATACTTGATCTTCATACGATTTCCAACACCATAAGGCCCCCCAGACCAACCTGTATTGATTAGCCAGGCTGTTGCTTTATGCTCTTCCATCTTCTTGGACAATAAATCAGCATAAACTCCAGGGTGCATTGGCATAAATGGCTCACCAAAACATGCTGAAAATGTCGCCTGTGGCTCCTTAACTCCAACTTCTGTGCCAGCAACTTTTGCCGTATATCCTGAAATGAAATGATATGCTGCTTGTTCGGGTGTTAGTCGAGAAATTGGTGGCAATACACCAAATGCATCACAGGTCAAAAAGATAACATTTTGTGGGTGCCCTCCGGTTGAATCTTTGGTTCTATTATCTATGAACTCGATTGGATAAGACCCCCTTGTGTTTTGAGTTTTAGAAGTGTCATGGAAATCTGGTATACCGTTTTCATCCATGACAATGTTTTCCAAAATTGAACCAAATTTACGTGTTGTACCAAATATTTCTGGTTCATCTTCCTCTGATAAATCTATCAATTTGGCATAACAGCCGCCTTCGAAATTGAAGACCCCGTTTGCCCCCCAGCCATGTTCGTCATCACCGATAAGAGCTCTTTTTGGATCTGCTGAAAGCGTGGTTTTCCCGGTTCCTGAAAGCCCGAAGAAAACTGCAGTGTTTTCACCATTGGTATTTGCAGAACAGTGCATTGGAAGTATACCCTTCTTTGGTAATATTAAATTCATTACAGAAAATATTGACTTCTTAATTTCGCCAGCATACTTAGTGCCGCCAATCAAAACTTCTCCTGCTTGATAATTTACAATTACAAAACATTCAGAGTTAAGGCCGTCCTCTGGGCCGGCTTCAAAATGCGGTGCATGATATACTGTGAATTCCGGTTCATGTTGAGCTAATTGCTCAATTGTTGGTCTGATGAACATATTCCTTGCAAAGGCATTATGCCATGCATTCTGATTAATCACCCTAATGGATAATGCTTCAGACATATCTGCTCCGCAATACAGGTCTTGAACAAACAAATCTTCTCGCTTTGACAAATATTCGATTACTTTAGCCCTCATTTTGTTAAATGTAGCCAAATCTGTTGAAATGTTCACATCGCCCCAATTAACATCGGAATTAGTTGTAGGCTCATCAACAATAAATTTGTCATTAGGAGACCGCCCTGTTCTTTCACCTGTTTCGGTTACCAGTGCTTTATGCGCGCTGTAAATTCCTTCTTGGCGTGATACTGCCATCTCTACTAATTCTTCAACTGGTAGATTCCAATGGATGTTTCCTGCACAGTTCAACCCGTGTACAGATAGGTCGCCAAATTGCGAACCCACTACTTCCGCCATGCTAAATCGAAGTGGAGGTCGTCTTTGTCCTTTTCGTTTAGTGATGTTGTAATTAGAATATTTTTTTCGCTTGATTTGAATGGCCAAAAAATCAAGTAAAAGTGAATAAATCGGGGCGAGGATTGAATACATATGCTCAAACTACTGGTTGTATGACTGAGGATTCGGGTGAGCAGAAGAAGCCTGCTGACAAAAATGATTCTCGTGATGAAATCATTAGGAAGCAGTCATTTTCAAGGGCTCGCGGAATTGATATCACGTCGTTTATGATTGATGAGAAGGACGAACAAGACGACCTTTGGGCTAAAGCCGTTGAGAAAGTTGAGGAAGAGAAAGATATCGCAATGGGAGAAATCGCTGAGATTTTTTCCAAAGGAGGAGAAGATTTTGATCGAGCGGGTGCTATCCAAAAGGACGGTACGGTAAAAACCGCTCCGGAAATGGATAGTGTTACAGATTTAGCAGTATATGGGGAAAAAAGATTAGGTTTTGGGCTACTGATTGCCATGATTTTTTCATGGTCGCTAATCGGCACAATAGTTGGTACAGTTCTAGACCCTATATTTGGGGCAATTGGCCTCAGTGTAATGGCAATCGTCGGGTTATACTTAGGGGAAAAATGGATTCCGAACCCAAACATGAGAATTTTGGGAGTCACTTGGGTAATTATTTCGATGAAATTAATCTACGGTTTGGCATTGGATTTATGGCATTGGGGATGGTTAGATGATTTCTCATTTGCTGACGAAGATAACTTGCTTGGTGCTTTGTTACTCCTTGGAGTTGTGCTGAATATAGGCATAGCTCAACGTCATGATGAAGATGCTATTGCAGCTCAAGCAATTTTGATTTTATTGGTTGTAGGAAGTGCCGCTGGTGCACTATATGGTGAGTTTGGTGTGGCGATAATGATTGGTATTGGAACAATTATGCTACACGGCCTTGCGATAATCCGTAACTCTGGCAATCTTGCCAGCATGGGTATTGCCGTATCATACCTTTGGGTGGGAGTACATGCTATTTCGAATAATTGGGACTTCTTTGGACTCGAGATTTTACCGTTTGAAGATGAATTGTTACTATTTCTACTAATGGTTTGTGTTACTGCGACTAATTCTACTATGGCTGCGAAGTTTGTTGAGAAAGACAACTGGTTCTCAGATGCATTCAAATCATTGGGGCTTGGAAAACCTGGGTTATGGTCTGTTTCAGTCGGCCTTGGGATGATTGGGGCATTATTGGCTGTTGCAGCAAATCGGTTAGAAACCGGTTATGCTTTAGCGCAATTAGTCCTATTACTAACTGCATTCAGTGCTTCGTATCTTGTAGTAAGAGGAGTGGAATGGTCAAGGTTATTGCCATTAATCATACTGCCTGCTCCGATTTTATTATTTGCCTTAGCGATTTTAGAAAGTGGGATTGCTGATGTTGATTTGCCATATGGCTTACGGCCGTATAGTTTCTATGCTGCAATAACTGCAGCTTTTACCGCTGGTGCATTATTACGAAACCAAACTGCAGTTTCTGACCATGTGTTATGGGCTGGAGGTTTGGTGATTGTTACCCTACTAACTCTACTCATACCAGCAAATGATGAAGGTAGTGGGGCAAGAACTCTACTGATTAGTCAGGGTATTGTATGGGTTGGATTGGCACAATTGTCGATGTATAGGGATTCTCCATCGATCGCTGGAACTGCTGTAGTTGGCCCTTGGTTATGGTTGCTATTTTTTGCCACCGATGCTGAAAACCGTTTGGTTTCTGCTGACTATGTACCTATTCTAATCGAGCAATATGATCTTGCTGCTTGGATGTTGATTCTATTATCTCAACAGATTTGGGTTAACATAAAACATGGAGAAACTGGATTCAATCTAGCATCAAGATTGAGTGGAATGTCCGAACTGGGTGCAAGAATAAGAGATTCAGAAGTTCTGCAATTATGGAATTTAAGTTTCTTGTTAGCCCTATTTGTAACTTGGTCGATAACAAGACCTGGGTCTCTTCCAGCAATTGGTCTGTTTGGAGTGTTGACATTATTGATGATAAGTCATGCAATTATGGTCTTGCTTGGTAAGCACAAAGGAAAACCTCGATCATTGATGACTATTTGGGGGATTTCGGCTATTGCCCTATCGTGGACTTATGGGCAACAAGGAGTTTGGGCGATTACTCTAGTAATTACAAGCGCAATTTTACTAATTTCTTCTGATAGAAAGAAGAATTCTGGTATGAGTGAGGAGTTATTGAAAAAGGCGGAAGCAATGCCTGGTCAATTATTGACATTAATGATGGGTCTTCTATCGGGATTATTCATTATAATTGCACTTGAACCACTCAATTTAATGCAATTAGATGGCAGTTCAATACTGCCTGATGAAATTCTTAATTTGTATATTTTAACAGTGATCACACTGGTTGCTTTAGCACTCTATCTAAGGCGTGCTGCAACGGTTGAAAAGTTGTTGCCGCCTGCGATTGCTGCTGTTGCGTTGCTTGCCGTTATGGCGATTACAGCACAAATCAAAGATTCGGCCATTGTACTGTTAACTACTATTCTAGCATTCATTGGTGCGGGCGCATATCTTGCTATACAGGGTGAGTTCCGAAGTGAAATTCGGTCTGTTGCTAAGAGAGAGGAGCGTTTGTTGAGAATCGAAGAAAAACAGGCCAGGTTGCAAAAATTTGTTGAAACACAAGCAGAAGAAATGGGCGACTCTAATGCAATATTGCAAGAAGAAGATAACAAGACTAAATTAAAGATGATTGATGTTGAAATGCTTGACCTTGTAGAAAAACAACGTAAGCGAGCAAAGCGAGCTGGTACAACTGGCGAATATGATTTAGAGATTGGTGACATTCATCACAAACCAGTTATTGTTATGGCATTCTTAGTTACGACTATTCTAGCATCTGCATATCTATCTTTCACAACTTCTCTGTCTTATCTTGTTCTAGCATTTTGTGTGGTAATTTCCATTCTATTCATCGCACTGGCGCGTATTAGAGCTAATGATATCGGACTAAGACTTCCTGATGTTGCAGGGATTGAATTACCAATTGCAATATCTATGGCAGGATTGGTTTTAGTCCATCTTGCTGGTAGAATTTCCGATTCAGTTGTTGGACTTGATGATGCTAAACATTTGGCAGTCATTACAGCAGGGCTATGTGTGCTTGCGGGAATTGGTTTGATTGGTAGAAATGATTTGGGATTGCGCATTCCTAATGCGGTAGAAGGTGTTGTTTATCTTTTAGCAGTGGACAGAGTTTTGGCTTTGATTATTGGTGGAGAGGTTCCTGTCATGTATAGAGTCGATCCTTTTGATGGTGGTATGATAGATTGGACTTTGCCACTATTATTTGTTGAAGTTGTGTTATTGGCATGTGTTTTAGCATATGACTGGGTAGAAAAACAGCGTTTAATGCGTGGTTTAGCAGATCACAGAGGGGCTGTTGGACGTGCTGCATGGGTGATATTTGCTGGATTAATATCAATTGGATTAGCCGGAATTTTAGCAATAATTTTCGTTCTAAGGCGTGGTTGGAATTGGACCCAACCTGCAGCAGTAATGGTTGCTTGGCTAACAATTCCAATCGCTCTTTCTGGGTTAATGTATTGGAGTTTAGAACCGATTGGATTAGAGCCTATCGGAATACACATAATTTCGACTATCATTGGAGGTTTGTCTATATTATTCGTAATATGGTCTATCGTCACTGATTCTGGCGCCTGGTTGGCTGCTGGTTTGTGGTCAGTTCATCTGTTATTGATACCATCTGGATTTGGATGGGGTGCTTTGGTTGTCGTTGCTGTATTGCTCACTGTTTGCTCTGCAACATCATGGGTTAGTGGAATTTTAGTCATGCGTAAATCTTGGAGAGTCTTCGGTGCTTTGGATATGGTGCTTGCGTGGATTGTTGCAATGGTTATGTTTAGCACCGGTGCTGGAATTGAAACGATGTTAGCAATACTGATTGCGTCTTCTATTCTATTGGGTATTGTAACGTACCTTAACCAAACCTATGAAAAAGAAATTATCAATGGTTAATCATTTGCTTAGCAAGTAAATCACATACTGCATCTATGGCTTCTTGAATGCCGTTACTTATACCGCCATATTCCAATCTTGCTGAGACTGAAATCTTGGCTTGAGTCCCACTATTTCTTACCCCAATAGATAGTTTTGAACCAGAAAATGAACAGTTAATGAGCATTAGATTGTTTTCTCCTGCTACTGTTGTTCTTGCCCACGATGAAACATCACCGAATTCTGACAGTTTTTTGCGTAATAATTGTTCTACCTTATTTGATAATTGATTCTCTCCATCCCATTTTTCTCTGTCGACGTTTTTTACTGATTGGCGTTGCTTCCAGCCGCGTTTCATCGCAGTTGATGGTTCAAAATTAGATAATGATAACAAATACGCAACCAATGTCATCGCTCCATCACCAACTAAGGACCAACATTCGCTAATGTTTGGATGCGGGGATGCCATCACCAAATGGCCCGAATCTTCTACACCGATTACTTGAGGAAATGAATTGCTAACTACAAATTGATTATTTTGATTTTCTGACAATTTGAATGATAACCAGCGGTCCCCAACTGCCGTCTCGCTTACTCTAACCTGTTTTGGATATCGTTCAAGATTTGTTGTTAGCGATAAATCTGACTCGATACTCGCAGCGAGATGCCATTCAAAGCCTGAATTTGTAACACAATTCACAAAGGTGTCGGCAATCCTATCGCCATCGATAACCTTGAACCCTGTTGAAGTGGTCTCAATTAACAAACAACGATCTCCGTCACCATCCAACGCAGCAGCAACTAACGTCCCTGGCTCACAGATTGGTAGT
>DUKP01000004.1:3295-4559 GCA_013329295.1 Candidatus Poseidoniaceae archaeon | reverse complement strand
ACTACAACTGAGGATTTTCACCCTCTATCATGGGAAATATACCAGTGGAGCCATAGTGCAATCACGGTTTTGGTCTGTTTCTTAGCGACATGGTGGTACTTAGAAAAATATGGAACGCCAAAATTCCTCAGCAGATTCTACCTTGCGACAATGAGTGCAAAAAAACAGGCATTTTTGATTTGGCTACCTTGGTTGTTAAACATCATCACCGATATTCCTTCACATACAGCTCAATTTTTCCCAACACCAGTATTTCATCCGATTTCGGATTGGAAATATGATGGTACAAGATGGTCAACACCATCAATATGGTTCACCAATCTTGGGATTTTACTCTTCGTTTGGGCGATAATGATTGTTTTAGAAAGGAAACGTAAAGCAAATTCTAAAATTGTAACAGAGTAAATAGATAGCCAAGTTTACCATACACATATTCAAGACTGTGAAACAAACCCTCGTTGCATGGCAGGTCTTGAATCGCTGAATTGGATTAGTCGATTTATCGACGAAACTCCTGGTGATTCAGAACATGGCGGTAAGCCACGACAAGTACCTGGTGTATGTTATTCACAAGTCCAGCCAACCAATCCGCCAAAAGCAAAACTACGACTTTGGTCACAAGAAATGGCAAGGCAACTTGGTATTGATGATGGTGATGATTTCGTATTGGGTGGAGGCAATGTTGTGAAAGGAATGAAGCCTTATGCTCAAAGATATGGCGGGCATCAATTTGGCAATTGGGCGCATCAATTAGGCGATGGAAGAGCAATTACATTAGGAGAAGTACAACTTCCAGATGAAGTACTTGAGTTACAATTGAAAGGTGCTGGAATCACTCCTTATTCTCGATTTGCAGATGGTAAAGCAGTTCTTCGCTCATCTATTAGGGAGTTCCTTTGTAGCGAAGCAATGTTTCATCTCAATGTACCAACTACAAGAGCTCTAAGTTTAGTGACAACTGGTGAAATGGTCGTTCGAGATATGATGTATGATGGCAACCCTGCACCAGAAATTGGTGCAGTAGTTTGCCGAGTAGCTCCGAGTTTTATTCGCTTTGGTAGCTTTCAAATTCATACCGCTGATGGCAATTATGATACTTTGAAAATTCTACTTAATCATACGATAAAACATCATTTCCCCAACCATTCAATCGATAATGATGAAGGAATTGTCAAATGGTTAAAGCACATAGCTGAAACTACTGCTGAAATGATCGCACATTGGATGCGAGTAGGTTTTGTTCATGGTGTAATGAATACCGATA
>DUKP01000004.1:1947-2965 GCA_013329295.1 Candidatus Poseidoniaceae archaeon | reverse complement strand
GATAATATGTCGATACATGGCTTAACTATTGACTATGGGCCATACGGTTGGTTGGAAGACTACAATCCTAACTGGACACCCAATACTACTGATTCTTCAACTCGACGTTACCGTTATGGCCAACAAGCACAAATTGGCGCTTGGAATATTGCAAGACTGGCTGAAGCGGTTGCACCGTTGATGGATGATGTACAATCACTATACTCGGTATTGGAACACTTTGAGAATAAATACATTGAATTTCAAAACTCTATGTGGTCAGAGAAATTAGGTATCGATGACTTCAAGGAATCTGATGAAGCGATGATTATTGAATTGGATTCAATGTTACAGAAAGTTGAAACAGATATGACTATTTTCTTTAGGATATTATCCCACATAAAAAAGCCTGATATCGAACTATTGTCTGAAGCATTTTACGATAGTGAAAGTATACCAGCAGATGAATGGAATCAGTGGTTAGGTAAATGGTGGCAAAGAGTAGATGGAAAGCCAAACCGAAAAAATATGCTACAGTCTAATCCAAAATATGTTCTACGTAATTGGATGGCTCAACTGGCGATTGATGCTGCTGAAAAAGAAGACTACTCAGTTTGTGAAGAACTTTACAATTTACTAAAAAATCCATATGATGAGCAACCAGAATTTGAAGAAAAGTGGTTCCAAAAGAGACCTGAATGGGCTAGACATCGAGTTGGATGTTCTATGTTGTCATGCTCAAGTTGAGTAAATAGAATCCTAATAGATTGATTATCTCCGAAGTGATGAAATCCTTGACCCACCTAACAGTGTTAATGGCGAACAAATGGTTTTCTAAATCTTATTCGGAAGCGGCTGGTAGATTTTTAATAGGCTGTGACTTGTTAAGAGAAAATAATCACAATGTCCAAAATGAACGCTTATTTTTAGGATTAAAAGGTCCTGAGGAGGAACCTCTAGCAATAGATGTCGCCATAGTGGGTAATCTTTCTAGTGGTAAAATCTTACTTTCAAGTTCTGGAATTCATGGCGTAGAAGG
>DUKP01000004.1:677-1538 GCA_013329295.1 Candidatus Poseidoniaceae archaeon | reverse complement strand
GCAGTAATATTCATCCACTGTATAAATCCGTATGGAATGGCATGGTGGAGAAGATTTAATGAAAACAATGTCGACCTAAATCGAAATTTTTTGCGAAGTGATCAGGAATATTCTGGAGTTCCAGAAGGTTATCACCATATTAGAGATTTTTTCAATCCCAAAACCCCACCACCAAAACGTGAAATGATGTTTATGTTAAAGGCTATCAAACTCATTTTAAAACATGGTTTTAACAATGTCAAACAATGGGTCGCTGAAGGTCAATATGAATACCCTAAAGCCATTCAATATGGTGGCATAGAACTTCAACCAGGGCCAAAACTGTTGCTTAATTGGCTAGATGTAAAACTCAAAGATGCAACGAATATATGGGCAATAGATTTGCATACTGGACTTGGTCCAAGTGGACATGATACTCTACTGGTTTCAGCAAATACTACAGATGAACAATATCAGAAATTGAACAATATGTTTCCAAAGCATGTAGAAAGTTTAGACCCAAATGCAGGTGTTGGATATGAGATTGTTGGAGATTTACATCAAGGTCTTGAAGATCGATATGATAACATTAAATGGATTTCAATTACTCAAGAATTTGGAACATTTAAGCCAGTCAAAGTAATTAGAGCAAGTCGGGAGGAAAATCGTTGGACTCAATGGGGTCAATACGATACTGAACGTGAAGCAAAAGAACACTGGAGTAGACTAAGAATGCTACGAACTTTCAATCCTGATGACAGTACTTGGCAGCAAAAAATAATTTCACGTGGCAATATTGTATTTGATTCAGCACTTGCTGATCTGATAACAGATTGAGTTCTCTATAAATCACTCACCAGGCAAACTCATCGAAGGGAGTTC
>DUKP01000004.1:0-285 GCA_013329295.1 Candidatus Poseidoniaceae archaeon | reverse complement strand
TTAAACACTCCAGATGCACCAACATGTAGTGCTAGTTTTATTGCAGCTGATTCGGAAGGTAAGTCAGCAATCATAATGAAATCTGTGTTACCGTAACACCAATAGTATGATTCTAATGAACCACCCATTTCTGAGAGAATTCTCAAAGTTTCTTGCTTTCTTGCTGTTCCTCCATCTTTCAATAATCCTGCTGCACCTTGCGAGGTGTAATTTCCTGAATACATATACTTAGGCATGTTATAGGGATAAATTCTCAACTATATATGTCATTCCAATTATTTGAAA
>DUKP01000167.1:1259-7418 GCA_013329295.1 Candidatus Poseidoniaceae archaeon | reverse complement strand
GTATTTGAATCTCTTAGATTTGTAGATAGTTTGGTGAATTTTGATTCTATTCTACGTCTGTTAGATTCATTTTCATTCCATCTGTTTTTGGCATTTTCAAAATCATCAATTATTTCGGATAATGCATCATTAGCCTTCATTGAAGATTTATATGAGGTTAATTGCTCAATCTTTCCACCATATTTTGAACAAAGTTCTACGATTTCAGAAAGAATTTTATTAAAATTTTCAACACTCGTTTGTTTTGACTTAAGTTTTTCAGAAATTTCATCAAACCTATCTTTTTCATCATTTTCAAATTTAATTGTGTCAAATTTGTCATTGAGTTCTGCAACAACCTTTGCTCGCTCATAGTATAGGTTACTCACCTTCGGCTCTAAGTCTTCTTTTTCAGCTCTTGATTTTCGTGCTAAATTCTCCGCAGTGTGCTTTTCTTCCCCTAATGATTCGATGATTTTTGGTAGTGATTGTGAAATTCTTTCTCGTTTGTGGAGAATTAATTTTGCAAGGACTTCTGGCTCAACACGTAGTAAGTCCTCGGGTGTCATATACGGCGGGTGAAATTCAATGTTGAAAAACATGGCGCAGGGGGATGGTTTTGCGTGAAGGTCAATAACCATAACGAATTGAGAGTTATATGGCGGGTGATTGTAACAGGAATTATGTTACATTTTTTGCTATTTTTGTGACTTTTTTATTTCTATTTAATGCTCCTATAGCATCTGCAAGTGGAGGTGGAGTTACTATTGAATCAGAATCTATTAACCTGGTTGACTTTCAAACTACCGATGAATCATATTTCGAATTAGAATTTAACCTTTCTTCAACCGATGAAGGGCTTGGAGTAAATTATGTTGGGCAGGTTTATTTTGAAGCCTCAGCCATAGATGGAACCGTACTAATCAACTCAAGCATATCTTATGATTTAGTCGAGGGAGTGCAACAAGAGATTTCGTATAATTTCACATCATTGAATTATGGCTACACAATAATTTCAGTCGGCTTGACAGGTGATGTAGGTATTGAATCACAAAACGATATTTCGAATTTTCAAAGAACGATTCATAGATTGAATCCGCTAAATATTTCAATAGCACCAGAATCATCAATTATCTTAGAATCGATTGATTCTAATTCTGTATTAACTGGTAATTATTCCTTAAGTGATGGAGATTTTGTTCAGCTTCAAATTCCCATAATCAATAGCGGAGATTATCTTTGGACTGGAAGCGTAAATTTATCTTTAGATAACGGAATTACCTCAGAACAGCAATCTTCAGCGGTATTTGACCTCAATGGAATGTCAACAAAAATCGTATATTTTAATTCAACAGTACAAGTTTTTGAGGGCTTCTTTTCGATATCGATAAGCCTAAATGGGACCATAGATGATTACATTACAGATAACTTTCAAAATTTCACTGCTAGTGTTAATCCTCCACCACTACCAATTTTAGAAACTTCAATAGTTTATGATGGTCAGAATTTAGTTTCTGGCGAAAATTTAGAGATTACAGTACAAACTTACAATAATGGTACTGTTGATTTTTCAGGTGAAAAGACCTGTTTATTCGATCAAGAAATTGTTTATAATTCAGCAATAATTGTTCAATCATCTTCGAATACAAATGTAGACTTTACTATTATTTTGAAGCCTGGTGAATTAGTATGTTACTTGTCAGGTCAAAGAATTGACCCATCATCGATTAATACTTCAACGGAGACATTTACTGTCGAATCGGCATTATTCGAGTATGCGGGTAGTTTTACGCCTTCAACAACTGATGGGCCATGGCATGTAGGGGATGAATCAACATTCTCGTTGTTAGTAAGAAATACCGGTACAAAGCAAGGTAATGTTTCACTAAAAATGGAATCCTCTGCAGGAAATTATCAAGGCAGTATGGTGTCATTAGGGCCAGATGAGGCCGGTGAAGTTACGATTACTGTTCCAATATTAGTTTCTGGTACGGAACAGTTTAATTGGTCACTATATTCAACTGATGGTGAAATTGCTGATGATATATCTGGTGAGATATTACTTCCTGTCTCGGAAAGGCAAAGTTTTGAACTGTCATTATATGATGTTTCATGGACTATTGATGATGGAGTGACAGCCAATTGGCTGGTTAATCTATCATCAGGTATAGATCGGGAGATAAATGTGAAATTGGGATATGGTAGTAACTTAGATGATACGATTGTTTATGATGTTGACATGACAATTAGTGCAGGTTCTTCAGGCGATACATTCAATTTTGGTTTTGTAGATGCGGAGTATGTAATAATTAGAGTTCAAGAGATAAATTGGACATCAGAATCTTCATTCTCCTCATTTACTAAATCTATACCTCAAGATAGGCCTCAATACACAATCAGCTTCAATTCACAATCGAATCCAAACCGTCCTGTAGCAGGTGAAACAGCTAGTGTGACAGTGTTGTTGGAAAATCAAGGCTCTATTACAGGTGAAAGTGGAACAATTATTCTTTATGATAGAGATGGATTTAAACTTGCAGAATCAAGCACAACACCGATTGCTGCAGGGTCATCTAAAACAATTTCCTTTAGTTTTGCTTGGCCAGAAGGAGATGAAGTTAGACTAAATTGTAAGTGGGATTATGGTGGTGATACACTGCAAATCGATAATATCTTCCTCTCATCAATTGTCACAGAGGAATCATCTGATAGTTTTACTATTCCTTGGTCAGGAATATTGGGAGGATTAGCAGTATCTTCTCTAATTATTTTGATGATTCGAATTCGTGAGAATTCAAATAGACAGCCAAAGAAGCCAAAGTCAGAGGTTAAAACTCGCAAAAATGAGTCTGTTCAATTATCCGATGTTAAGATTGAAATCAGTTGTCCAGTTTGTTCCAGACAACTTCGAGTTCCTGAAAACTATCAAGGTTCTGTGAGATGTCCTGATTGTTCACATAGTTTCGAAGTGGGTTCAGAAGATATAGATGAGGAAGAAGTTCAAGAAGAAGAGGAGTTAATAGAGGATATTAATGATGGAAAGGTTGAGATTTCATGCCCAGAATGTTCTCAAAGTCTCAGAATCCCAGAATCATACGATGGCTCAGTTAGATGCCCCTCATGTAAGATGATTTTTAAGTCAAAAGATGGTTAACTTCAATAATGCATAATATAAGGGTGATAACATGTCAGCAGGACATTTTCAAGAATTTGAAGATGAGTATCTTGAGATGATGTATCAATTTTATGAAAAAGACCCTGATGCTAGAGTTAGGACAGGAGATTTAGCAGAAGCGCTTAGAGTGACTCCTGCTTCAACAACTGAAATGGTTCAAAGACTGGCTTCTAAGGGCTACTTGGAATATATTCCATACAAAGGCTCTACGTTAACTGACAAAGGGTTGGTTTATGGAAAAAAAATGAAGCGACGCCATCGATTAGCTGAAGTTCTGCTACAGCATTTACCATTTGATGGAAATCAACATGCTACGGCTTGCAGATTAGAGCATGCGATTGATGACGACCTAGAAGTTGCTCTTACAATATACTTCAATAATCCTCAAATTGATCCAAGTGGAACTCCCATACCTTCAATGTCCGAAGATATTGAATCAAGAGTAAACACTTCAATTCAAGATTTTAAAAATTTAAATCAACTTTCTCAAGGTGAATCTTCAACTATCAAAATGATAGTTGCAGGTAAATCAGACATACATTTTTTGAATAATTTGAATATTGCAGTAGGGGCTGAGATTAAGTCAATTGAACAGGGTTCGTATCAGGTTGCTGACATGACTGTCCAACTTAGCAAAGAAATTGCTGATAGGATAATTATCTAAAAAGTGTTAACATTAAAATTAAAATCATAATTAACTAAAGGTGGCATAGTATGACTGATACGAATCCTGATGAATTAGATGAAATAGAGGATAAATCATCAGAATCTTCAAACGAAAAGACAGAAAGTGAAGATCAATCTACAATCTCAGAAACCGTGAAGAATATTAGTTCTAAATCATTAAAGCAAATAGCAAAATGGAATAATGAATCCTTTTTGTATGCTTTTGATAGGCAATTAATCTCATTTGGAATTAGATTACTGTTATTCTTGCCTGGGTTTGCAATTCTAGCATTCTTCGGTGCTTGGGCTTACGCCAATTCGTCGCCAAATTGGTGGGTAGATTTCATCGAACCAACTATGGGGCAGAGTTTTTCAACAATTCTAGTTGCCCTTGCCTTCGTAATTTTACTTGGTTACATACTTGCTCTAGCTTTGCATCGCCATAGGGTGAATTTGACAATTAGGACATTTGAAAAAGAGGTTAAATCAGCGCAATCGAAGCACTTTTCGATTAAATCATTACATGGTTATGAGCCTTTAGAAGAATCAATAAAACGGTCTGTTACTAAACATTTCTTTTCCCTAATGTGCGCATTATTATCGATTTTATCTCTTTCAGCAATCGCATTTTATGGCATTCAAACCGATATGGGTAAAAATTTCTTAGCACTTTCATTTTCTTTGACAATCCTGTCTACAGGACAGCATATTTCAACCAGGTCATCTACTTTCAATATGGCTGAGAGGACAGGTTTGTTAAATGCATATAACTCTCCTATTCATCCTTCAACTCTTGGCATGGTATTCTCAGATTTGGTTAAGTCTCAGTTAGACCCATTGTTGAAATCAGAGTATGAACACTTTGTCGGAGAACTAGAGTCTCATGTAAAACGTGGAGTTGATCCAAGATTTGCTAGAGAGAAAATGATGATGACTCTATACAAGCACTCTCAAGGTCTTGATTTATCATCAGTCGATTCAGAATTTGGTGAAATTTTTACCAAAGCCGGAGTTGAATATGTCAAAAGTCATGAAGTATTTACAATTGAAGAATGGTTGGTCATAATTGATCACTTACAAGACCGATGTCCTGCGTTCTTCCGTATGATTGGTAGGATAGAGGAAGATTTGGCTTCGGGTAGGAAATCAATTAAGGATGACATAATTTTTGAGGTAGATATGGAGAATGTAGTACATGGCAAAGCAAATTTATTCACCTATATGCATAACCTATCAAGTGAGTCAAGAACCGTTGTTCTAAGAGTACAGTCGCCTGATTTTAGGCCTCATGACTTAGCTTTGACATACTTGCTTGAACCTGGAGAAGAAAAGATTTGGCCTGATACTGGTGTGCCACTTTCACAATCGGGGAATGAAGATATTCTTGCAATAATGTCTGCTTTGCTTAGAGACGGCACGGTCGCTTGGCAAACATTGCTGCCAGAAAGATTCGGCGAGGCTACAGTAAGTGTTAGGCTTGAGGAAGTAAGCGGTGAACTTCTTACTGGTTCACAGATGAATGTAAGAATAAGGTCGGTTTTCAAAGAAAAGATAAGGTCAGCATCATCTACAGTGTTCAATGTGATTGGATTTGTCGGAACAATAATTTCTTCATCATTGTTGACATATATCATAGTTTGATGCTTTTTATGGTAAGCCATAATTTGAAATGGTAAACCTATACCACTAACCATGCGCGGTAGACTGAATGAGGGCGATGAGAGGCCAGATGCAGACTTACGTGAAAGACTACATGCAATGGAAACTAAAGTTCGTAAGATGCGTGAAACAAGAAACAATTTCAATGCTCAAGCAAAAGTTTCTGCTGAGAAAAGAAATTCAGTACAAGGCCAATACAAAGAGCACCGTGTAAAAATCGAATTATTAGTTACTGAAGTTAGAGCAATGCGAGCCGAGATTAAATCTTTCAAGGAAAAGCGTAATACAATTCAAAGCCAAATGAGAGATTTGATTTCTCAGATTAAGGGAAAGAGAAAAGATCACAATAACAAGCGTTCTGCAACTGCAGAATATGCTGACTTGAAACAACAAGTTGATTCACTAGAGAAGAAATTTGAGACAACTTCAGTTGGTATAAATAAAGAAAAGGAAATGGTTAAGAAAATCAAAGAATTTTCGAAGCGAATCGAAGAGTTGGAACCGGAAGTAACCAAATTCAAGATGGTTGAGGTTGATATGTCAGATATTGACGCAGCTATTAAGACTCTTAAGGTTGAAGCAGATGCTGCCCATAATGAGATGATACAAGCTGTTGAGCGACTCAACGCTAAAACTCCAGAAGTAGATGAAGCATTTGCTCATCGTGATTTCCTAAAGTC
>DUKP01000167.1:0-904 GCA_013329295.1 Candidatus Poseidoniaceae archaeon | reverse complement strand
TAGAATTTGTTGAACTAAAGGAAAAAGCCAATGAAGTTCATGCCAAAATAGATGAATTGATGGTTGATGTTAACAAGGCCAGAGATGAATTGAAATCAGTAAGGGAAGAGAGAAAGTCTTGGCTGACCGACCACAATGCAGCAGTCGCTCAAGAAATGCAAACAGGTGCACAGTCTGAGAAGGTTGCAGATGAATTAGCACAGTCATTGCTTTCTAATGGCAGCATCACATTTGGTGGCTTAAGTAGAGAAGATTTCGTCAGTAAAGGCAAGTCAAAGAAATCTGAAAAGAAAAAGAACATGCGAAGAATCGATATTAACGCAACAAGACGAAGATAAGGTGTGCCTATGCTTGGCATAATTATGGCTGGTGGAAAAGGCACAAGGCTATATCCTCTAACTGAAAACAAACCTAAACCATTAGTAAATGTATTAGGGATGCCAGTAATTGATTATGTCAAAAATGCGCTAATCAAAAGCGATGTCAATGAAATTATTGTTACCACTGGGTACAAGGGTCAGGGATTACAAAACCTTGTCAATACTTGGGATATGAATTTACAAGCAACTTGCTCAGTAAATCAAGAAAGTACTCCAATGGGTACTGCAGGTAGCGTCAAATTACTCGAGGATAAACTAACTCAAACCTTTATTGTCGCTTCAGGTGATGCAATTTTGTCATCAGACCTTTCAATAATAATTGATGCTCACAAGTCATCAAATGCTAAAGTTACAATGGCACTATGGGAGGTAGAAGATCCAACCCAGTTTGGTATTGTTGGTTTGTCAAAGACTCAGAATGGAGAAGTAGATGGCTCATTAAGTCAAGGTTACATAAGTAAATTTTTGGAAAAACCAAAACAAGAAGAAGCATTTAGTAATGTCATAAATGCAGGATTATACAT
>DUKP01000038.1 GCA_013329295.1 Candidatus Poseidoniaceae archaeon | reverse complement strand
TTCGAAACAGACTCTTTTTCGAGGTATGATTGTCATTTGATTCCGCTTCTTTACCAAGAATTCTCCGTTTACCTTCAACATCATCAAACCAAGGTAGAGGGCCTGATGGAGAAAACCTCAATCCTAAGATTAAGTCAACACCAGGAGTTTCTTGTGAAGCATCAGCGTCGGCACCACTTGGAATCGCTGGAGCGTTTGGGTGAGTATGCAACCAATGAGTAAACCTACCTGCCCTAGCACCTCGTGAAGGTGCGAATATGTCATCGGTCCAATCCTCAGGTAAATGATGCACTGAGTAAGAATCTCCTCGATTTACAATATGCGCTTCATTGATTAGAAAACCCTGTCCTTGAAACAATCCTTCAACTTGTTGAGAACTGGCGAAAAATTCGTCCACTTCAGCATTTTGTTGTTGATTAAAGTCAATATCAAGGCCAACTAAAATTTCATCAGGTAAAGATTTCAATGCCCACCAAACTAGATCTTGGAAAATTTCACCAGGCATGTGTAATTGTGCAGCGTAAGAATTTCTTGCATCAAAAGAATCTTGATTATATGATGCCATGATATCTTCAAGCCACGATTCAACCATCTTATCACTCCTGCCCAATAGGTTAGTATTGATGAAACTGCCCGTAGTGAATGATTAAATTCATATTGCATGGAGTTTTAATCGGGTATATGGCGCGTAAGAAGCGAGGCTTGGGGAAGTTTATCGGCGCTATCGCTGGGAGTCCTTACGAGCGATTGTTGAAGCAGGTTGACAAACTTGTTGAGACTAGCGTCAATGAAAGGATGCTAGCAAAAAATCTAGAAAAACTAGTTACAATCACAGCACAAAACTACGATGAGAACAAAATTGACGAAGAGGAACATGATTTGATTCTCGAATCTATCGAAGAAGCTGATCCAGAAGGTCGAACATTTCCCAAGTTAGACGAAGATGAAGATCCATTTTACATGGGCGAGATACCAGATGCACCCGAAATAAAGGGTAAGAAACGTCAGAATCTCGACCAGTTAATGAGATCTAAAGGAAATGAATTCACTGGTAGTTTTGGAAGAGATGAGTTTGCTGACTACAAAAACAGAATGGCCCAAGAATTCCTCAAAGAATCAGATAAAGCAATTCAAGAAGGTGACCATGTTGCTAATATCGGGGCAATCAACAGAGTTTTTGCCGATGCAGATGAAGATATTACGCGCATCAAGCAAGAAATAACCGAAGAGACCGGAATGTTAGATCCTAATGCCGAGGAAGAATATCCAGAAGGCTATTCAATCGATGAAGATGGTACTGAATGGTTTGAAGATGAAGATGGTTACTGGTGGTATCGTCTAGAAGGCGACGAAGATTGGCAACCTTATGAGGAATAATCCGAGTTATTGTACTCCATCATAATTAGAGAATTTTCTTGTGGTAAATACCACATCACTATAAGTTAAATGATGGTTCTTGGCATCATGGGAAATCCATTCTTTGCTCTTACAGATAAGAGTGTTGAGCGACCAAAAACGGTCTTAGCATGTGTTTTTTTGGTCTTGATAATTTTATCTTCTGGTGGAATGTATCTTAAATTCGATAATAGTGAAGATGGTTTTTTTCCAGATAATGAAACCGTTGCTTTGCTAAATGAAATCGAAGATGAATATCAAGCATCGGTAGACTTTGTAAGAGTTATAGACGATATTGAACAAGGAGATTTGTTGTTGAATAATACTTGGCAACAGTTAGCATTAACGGAGGCTACAATGCTAAATAATTCTAATTTTCTTGAATATCAATATCCTCTTTTCGGTTCACAAGCCAGTTTTGGAATGGTTAGCAGCGTAATTCAATGGCAAACAATTCAAGACCCTGTTAACTCTCAAGCGTGGTTACTAAATCTTACCAATGCAATCGAAGAATTGCGCAATACTAGCGATGTTGATTTTAATAATTCTTTACAAAATTTGGTTCTTAAGGCAAATACAATTCCAAAATTGACATCAATTTCTGCTGATATGTTGATGAATTGGGAGCCAGGACAGCCTGAGCAATGGCTTTCAAGAATAGATAGTCGAGATAATCTAACAGATCAAATCAATGAAACGATATGGAGAACATATTCTTTGTTTGGATTTGATTCCAATAAGAGTGATTTGCAAAAAGAATCAATGGAGGAAAACCTTACCGTTATGATTGGCGATTTATATGGTTTGAAAGGACAGCAGTCTATCGATTATAGATCAATCATTCTTGCTAACATGCCATTGGAATCACGTGAAGATCCTTGGAATATGTCCGGTCCAATAATTACTACATTAGCAGTTAGTTCAGATCCATTAGTTCACGGTTATGAAGAAAATGAATTTGGTAAAATTGAAGCAAGAATTAATGATTGGTCAGACTTATTGCTGGTAGAATTGCAACAAAATTCAGGCGATGATGAATTAAGAATATTCTCATTTTCAAAATTTGGTGTTGAATCATCTGAGAATATCGGTAAAGAAATTGGTATGCTTACTGGTTCTGCATTTATGTTGTTAGCAATAATCCTATGGTTTAATTTCCGTAGTAAAAGAGAGACTAGTTATGTCATGGTTTTGACTATTTTTGCTATCGCAGCAACTTATGGTTTATCTGGATGGCTGCAATATTTTGGCGTCAACATGGTATTTAATGCTGCAATGAATTCGATACCAGTCTTGTTATTAGCAATAGGTGTAGATTATGGTTTACACGTTGTGTTAAGGGTGAGAGAAGAATTAAAGAATTCTGTAGATGATTCTTCACAAGCGACATTGCGTGATTTTTCTTTAGAAGCAAGAAAAATAGCTATCAGGAAAGGCACAATTTTTACCTCTATTGCATTATTGATTGCGATATTTACAGATATGATTGGATTT
>DUKP01000003.1 GCA_013329295.1 Candidatus Poseidoniaceae archaeon | reverse complement strand
TCAGTTGACTGGTGATAAATTAGTTATGGCTAATAGCACAGTATTGTACGTAGTTGATATTGCCGAACCGGATATAGTTTATTTCCAAAAATCCATACAAAATGTTGGCCAAGTAGAGTTGTGCAATATGGGTGACGATTATGTTTTGATGACTTTATCTGGCGGGGAATTAACTGCCGAAAAGCTGAGTGGTGAAATTATTGATATTGGAATTTCGAATAGTAATATCTCTTATGTTAAGTGCCAAGGCAATGACTTTGCTTTCTTAGTTGAAAATCAGTCTGATAAAGTCTATATGAGTAATTTAGAATTGATTGGTTCACTAACTTATACTGTAAATGCTTCAGCTAATGAAGAGGATGAGCAAGTGTTAGAAGATTGGGGCTCTCCAGCCGATATTGAAAACGCGACAATAATTGACTTAGTTTTTGATAGAACTCATTTATTGGTCAATGTGAACTTATCATCAGTCGATAGAATCGTATTAATCGACCGCATCTCAGGAGAACAGAGATTGTTGGGAGATGGGAAATATTCATCATATGATCCATCAATTAGAGATGGTGTAGTTGCTTGGGTGATGAAAGATCATCTAAATCCTACAAGCCCAATCAAAGAATATTATGATGGAGAAATTTTGTACATGTACTTGTCTGATAATTTTACTCAAGTTTTAACTGCGGATGAAGTTGATCAATGGGGGCCAATTGTGCTAGAAGACCATCTCATTTATCTTGAGGAATCAGATGATGGAGTTGTGATAAAGGTTCATTCATGGACGCCGGAGTTGAAATCTTACTCTAATATTGTATTACAAATTGCTTCAATTATAGGGATAGTCATTGTCTTCATATATATCAATCAAAAGCAATTAGAGGCGAAATCAAAGATAAGTTTCGTGGAAGAGGAGTAATTTATTTCTTAATACTCAGCATTCTTTCTAATGCAAGAAGCGAACCTTCCTGAACATCTTTTGAAACAATAATTTGGTTAGGAATTTCTCCTTCAACTAGTTTTTCTAGTACATCCATTAGATATGCTGGATGAATCATGTACATAGTGGAGCAAGGGCAAATTTTGTCATCAAGACATTCTACATGTTTGTCAGGGTGTGATTCAGCTAGTCGAGCTACCATGTTTATTTCAGTACCAATCGCAACGTGACTACCACTAGGCAAATTTTCAACATAATTTTTGATGAATTGAGTAGAACCGTTTGCGTCGCTAACTTCAACAGTCTCTTTTGGACATTCAGGATGGACAACTACCAATCCATCTGGGTGTCTTTCTCTAAAATCAGCAACTTGTTCGACAGTAAATCTTTTGTGAACAGAGCAAAACCCATGCCACAAAATTATTTTTGCCCCTTGCAAATCTTTGTCTGAACCTATTTTTGGAACCCATGTAGGCATTACGCTTTCTTCAATTCCCATTGATAGACCAGTATTTCTACCAAGATGTTGGTCCGGGAAAAACAGTACTGCTCCTTCGGAGCCAGCCCTATCAAAGGCCCAATTGAGAACTCCAGTTGCATTAGATGAAGTACAAACTATACCGCCATGACGGCCGACAAAATCCTTCAAATCTGCGCTACTATTCATGTATGTTACAGGAATTAGATACGACTTATCATCATCAGGTTTTTCACCTGGAGAGGCACGATTTATAGGATCATTTAGTCCAGTTTCAGCAAGGATTTCAGTCCACGCACTCTCAACATCAGGGAGTGTGGCCATATCCGCCATCGAACATCCTGCTCTTAGATTTGGCAATATGACATACTGGTCATCATCGGTTAAAATATCAGCGGATTCTGCCATAAAATGTACGCCACAAAAGACAATAAATTCAGCATTAGAATCGGCAGCCATTTGGCTTAGCATGAATGAGTCTCCAATAAAATCAGCGTGCATGACAATACTATCTCGTTGATAGTGGTGTCCAAGAATCATTAGTCTCGAACCTAATTCTTGTTTTAATTCTGTTATTCGTTCAGCAATTGCTCGCTCCTCTGGAGACATGGAGGTATCCATGAAGTCAATAGAGCACATCGGCAATGTAATGGTCATTTGCCCTCAAACACACCGAGTAGTTGCTCCTTTTCAACAATTGTGATTCCGTGATGTAAATAAATGAGAGCAATGAGCCATTAACATGGCCTTCCAACCAAAAGCGAGACTTCACCTTGGAGCTGAAGCTGAAGTATGGTCTGGTACATGGATGGGAAGGCCCGCAGTCAGAAAACATCGACGTAGCCGGGCGTGGCGTCATCCCGATTTAGAGAAACGTCTCGGATATCGAAGAATGCTTAGTGAAGCAAGAATTTTGATTCGAATAAAAGGTGCTGGTTTACCAGTTCCAGCGGTATGGGATGTCGATTTAGAAAGCGGCCGTATTATCATGGAGAAAATGAATGGTAGGCCATTAATCGAAATGCTACGCGACGAAAAAGTTCCTCAAGATGAAATTCATAAAGCATTACATAATTCTGGATGTGCAGTTAGAATGCTTCACAGGATGGCAGTAACCCATGGAGATTTATCAACCAACAATATCTTGATCGATGAAGATTGTAATGCATTTTTAATTGACTTTGGTTTGTCTGCAGTTGAATATGAAGTGGAAAGATTTGGTATTGATTTGCATGTTATGGACGAGATATTAGGGGCATCTCACCCAAATATAGCCAATGGCATTGACATTTTCTTGGCAGGATATCAGCAATGTGATAATGACCAAGGTCCTTTAGAAGAACTCTCAGGGGGCATGCCACCAGTAGCCAAAGATGTTCTAAAGCGATTGGATGATGTCAGATCTAGGGTAAGATATCATGGCTAAATTAGCCAACTAACAATCTCATTTCTTCAACACTTTTCAGTTCAGAAAGGTAGATTTGTTCGATAGAGTCATACAAATCATCAGTTTGTTCGATTAATGGTAATAGCTCAGCATAAACTTCAGATGCTTTGATTTCAGTTTCCAGTGCATGGTTTAACATTTCCATGTAATCAGTTGTGTGAGTAATTTTGTATGGGTTTCTTTCAGTAACTGGAATTCCTCCCAATTGTACAATCCCCTTACGCACAATATCTGCGTGTTCAATTGATTCGGTCATTTCAGTATTGAACATTGGTGAAAGTTGCAATCGATGAATACCTGTGATGTTCGCAGCATAATGTGCATACATGTTTATCGCTCTTAATTCCCAACCTAGTGCTGCATTCATTTTTTCTATCAATTCAGTCATAATCTCAACTCTTAGGGCAAACTAAATTTTTCTTCGGTGTCTCCCTTACATGCAGACTTAATCGTAGGTGTTAATAAACTAATGCAAAAATCAACCAATTTCTAATCTATCGCCTAATTCCCAACCTACAAAAGCAAATAAGATACATAAGACGAAAGAAATACTAGCATATACTAGTGCAAGTGTATAATTATCATTTTTCACTAAGGTTAATGTTTCCAAAGAAAATGTTGACATTGTGGTGAATGCACCCAATAATCCAGTTCCAAAAAATAACATTAACTCTTCAGAGTATCCGTTATTTATCGCCATTACAGCCAACATTCCAAGAATAAATGACCCAGAAACATTGACTATAATTGTTGATAATGGGAATTCACTAGACTCGATGGAATTTCCAATGCCAAATCGTAAAACTGCTCCAATTGCTCCACCAAGGGCTACTAAAACTGCTTGTTGAATCATATTTATTGTTCATTGTCATGCATGTTAAATTATGTTGTCAAAATACTTCTGAAATGGTAATTTGTCGATAGACATGATAACTCCGATGCTATCGCAAAGACATGAGTCCGACAGTTTGGTTTCTAACAGGAAATACAGGAAAACTTGTTGAGGCAACCGAACACTTGTCTCATCTAGGGTATGTTGTTAAACAATTTATTGTTGAAGGTAATCAATTGTATGAGCCACAAGCAGAAACATTGGAAATTGTTGCAAAATCAAAAATATCTCAAGCACTTCAACATTTACCAGATGAATTTGCTAAAGATGATATGATTTTAGTTGAGGATGCAGGTTT
>DUKP01000099.1 GCA_013329295.1 Candidatus Poseidoniaceae archaeon | reverse complement strand
TACTACGCAGGTTCAAAGGTATAATCGTACTGGGATGTGTGTGGCTTGGAAGACTCTGAAGCGCTGGATGCATCACCTCGAGTCAAGAGGCGAGATGCTGCGCATATCTCGGCCCGTCGATGTCGAGTATGAAGCAGGAGCAATAGCAGACCTCCTTGTAAAGAATAACGGGCCCGCAGTTTTATTTGAACAACCAAGACTTGCTGATGGGTCAATTTCCAAAATTCCTCTCGTAATGAACATCTTTGGTAGCAATGACAGAACTTTGAGAGCGCTTGGTGCTTCGCATGAGACCGAAGTTGGCGATAGAATGGTTGCAATGATGAAACCGGACATAGGCGCTTACATGAGAGCGCCTTGGAAAGCACTGCCACTGGTAAGAGACGCACTGGCTATGCCGCCAAGAAAGAAATGGCGAGGCAAGTGTCAAAGAGTTAAGCTTGATACCGATTTAACCAAACTTCCAATCCCCAAAACCTGGCCAATGGATGGCGGGCCTTTCGTCACTTTACCACTTGTAGTAACCAAAGACCCAAAATCTGGTGAGCACAATCTCGGAATGTATCGAGCTCAAGTATTTTCTGAGAAGGAAATTGGTTTGCACTGGCAAATCCACAAGCATGGTGCAGACCATGCTGCTGCAACAGGCGAGAAACAAAAAATGCCTGTTGCAATATGTATGGGCGGGCCTCCAGAACTGATATTCTCTGCCATTGCCCCACTACCTGACAATCTTTCGGAATACCAATTTGCTGGAATTCTTGGTAGCCGCTCTTTGCGAATAACCAAGGCATTAACACAAGATTTGATGGTACCGGCTGAAGCAGATATTGTAATCGAAGGATATTGTATACCGGGCGAGACAAGATTAGAAGGCCCATTCGGAGATCACTTCGGCTTCTATTCACTTACCGGGCAATATCCGGTAATGCATGTAACTGCAATCACAGCAAGAAAGGATGCCGTATTACCAGCAACAATTGTTGGCCTGCCTCCGATGGAAGATGGATACCTCGGTGAAGCGATTGGTAGACAATTTTCGCCAGTACTGCAATTCCAACATAGAGATGTAAAGAGCGTCCATTTGCCACTAGAGACTGGTTTCCACAATCTCGCAATAGTCGCTGCTAAACAGAGATATCCAAGACAAGCAAGAAAAACCGCACTTGGACTATTGGGTGCTGGACAAATGATGTTCCTCAAGGCGATAATCACCGTAGACCCTGACCAAAATCCAAAAGATCTAGAAGCATTGCTTGATGCACTTAATGACAAGGTCGAGATTGCAAACGATGTGATTGTGCTGAACGGCATGGTTGCTGATTCCTTAGATGCTGCAAGCCCATTTGAGAACGTACATGACAAACTGATTATTGATGCTACTACTATCCCTCAACGAGACCCAAGGTCAGACAATGAACCATTGGAAGGCTCCTTCAAACAAGAGACTCCTAAATGGCGTCAGGGGCTAACTGAGTCAGATATTTTCACCGAGATTGAACTTGTAAAGGAAATACCCGAAGTAACCGATGCTCGAATGTTACGTAACAACATACTAGTTGTCACGACAAAGATTGACGGCACTCCTTCACCGAAAACAGGCTTAGAGGAATTCAATGATGCCGCTGAAGCGGCTAGAATAGCGCAAATTTCCCAATTGAAAAAATCAATTTGGCAATTGGATTCTAAAAAATGCCTAAGATGGTTATTTATCACTAATGATGATATGGATTTGAACTGCAAAAAGGCTCGCAGAAGGCTACTTTGGCAACTAACCTCTAGATTTGATGTCGGTAGAGGCTTGTTCTTCGATGATGAACGACAACGGTTGTGTTGGGATGCAACGACTCCGATCCCTAGTGGAAAATTTGGAGTTAGACGTTGGCCTGCAATCACATTACACTCTGAAGAAACCCTAGAAAAAGTGTCTTCTCATCCAGAATTATCGAAATATGAGTGGCCTGTCCATCTTGAATTTGGGGGCATTGATTGATGGACATTAAACAGATAATGTCATTCATAAAAATAGAACACACGTTATTCTCCCTACCGTTTATCATCATAGGATATTTCGTAGCAGTAGAGCAATTTTATCCAGCAGATGAAATGCCGCTAATGGATTTGGCGTGGGTCCTTGTTGCAGCAGTTGGAGCAAGAGGACTTGCGATGACCTTGAACAGGATTATTGACAGAAACATCGATGCAGAAAACCCCCGTACTGCACAGCGCCATTTAGCCAGCGGCACCATGTCAATGTCAACAGCATGGACTCTAGCAGTGGTTTTCTTAGGAATGCTGCTACTTGGTGCTGGAATGCTTAATGAAGTTGCTTTGATGATGTCTTGGCTACCTGTTCTGACATTCGTAATCTATCCCTATACCAAACGATTCACTTGGCTTTGTCACCTATGGCTTGGGTTGTGTCTTGGACTAGCTCCGGCGGGTGCTTGGGTAGCAATAGCAGGTGATTTCCATGGCTGGCAAGCCATCACTGGAACGGATGGAGTTGGTAACGGACTGTTGTGGTATCCGACTATTTTCTTCATATCACTTGGAGTGACACTTTGGATTACTGCTTTCGACATCAACTATGCTAGAATGGATGTCGAGAGTGATCGAAAGCATGGCATCAATTCATTCCCTGCACGGTTTTCTGAAAAGGCAACTACAAGAACCAGTATACAGCTTACTCTTGCATGGTTTGCATGTTTCGCTTTAGCAGACCCTATGGAAGAGGTTTGGTTCTTATGTGCAGCTCTAGTGATGGCAATTGCTAATGCTTATGTGATGTTGAGAAATGAATCATTGGAGAAATTCCAGGACATTCTATTCAAGGTATCAGTATCAACTGGATGGGTTTTGATTCTTCCATTCTTAATATTTTAATCGACTATTATCAATAAATAATTCTAACTCTCAAATGAAATGTTGAAGGGCTGCATAGAGTTAAATCAAATTATGAACCCAATCGTTGCATCACTGCTAGAGTTTAATGAAGCATTTGAAATTCCAAAATTGGAAACGCCTGGATTAGGCCCGGATGAACTAATTGAACTCAGAATAAAACTCCTCACTGAAGAAGTCCAAGAATACGCTGAAGCAGCTAGAAGTGGTGATTTGGTAGAAGTTCTTGATGCGTTAGCAGACATCGGATATATTCTTGCTGGCACAATTATCAATCATGGGATGCAACATATCTACGATGATGCGTTCAATGAAGTACATCGCTCAAACATGGCTAAATTGGTAGATGGCAAGGTAATCCGTAGAGACGATGGCAAGGTGCTCAAGCCAGAAGGATGGCAACCTCCGCAACTAGCACAGTTTGTCGAATGATTCGGTTGAGTTATTGCTTAGAACCATTTAGGGATGTTATGAGCCGCCCTGTAGCACTGGTAACCGGAGGCGGGCAAGGCATAGGTGCGGCAACCTGCACAAGACTTGCTAACGACGGTTATGACGTATTGTTGACCTACAATACCTCTTCAAAGCCTGCTGAAATGGTTGTTGATGAAATCAGAGAGAGTGGCGGAGACGCACTTGCTGTCAAAGTCGATTGTGCAAATCAAGGCGAGGTTGGTTTGTTGGGTATACATCCATGGATGGGCAGGAAAATTGATGTTTTAGTGCTAAATCATGGCGCATATAATCGAGTTGCTGCAGATCAATTAACCATTGAGACATTACGTGAAACTATGGCCGTCAACTTCGAAGGTTCTGTTGCAGTTTGGAAGGCTATTCAACCACATCTGAGTGATAAAGCAAGAATGGTAGTAGTTGGATCTCAATT
>DUKP01000091.1 GCA_013329295.1 Candidatus Poseidoniaceae archaeon | reverse complement strand
AACAATACCGGTGGCTCAGATAGTATAATTGTCTACATTAAGATCTTTGAGCCAGCAGCTAACATTTCCTATCGCACTACCGACTTCACTTTGATTAATGGTGAAGATACAATATACATCTCTCCGGATATTCTTGGTGGCAACCCTGAGACTTGGGAATTCGAGCCTGAACTACCTGCAGGCGTGACTTTCAGCAACGGTGTTATTTCCGGTATGCCTACAGAGAATTTGACTACTACGACTTATACAGTATGGGCTAATAACAGCGGTGGAACATCCTTTGCGTTCATCAATCTAACCGTCGATCAACCATTCTATGTGGTTCGCTACCCAGTAACAATCTTAGTGCTAAATGCAAGTGAAAATATGCCAGTTCTTGCACCAGTATACTATTTCGATGAATCGAGTAAACCAGTTTGGTCAGTGTCGCCAGAATTACCTGATGGCTTGATCTTTGATAATGGTAATATCTCGGGAATACCAACAGAGCCACAATCATTGACAATGTATAACGTGACCGTTACTGGAGATTTGGTGCCATATACATTCATCGTTATGATTGAAATCTTGGATACTTATGTTGAACCGGTAATTGAAGATCAGCGCAATCAAACACAAATTGAGGCAGAACCGCCAGAAACTATCTTCCCCGAACCTGAAGAAGAGAATATCGCTTACTGGCTTTGCCCATTATTATTGATTATCTTGTTATGGCTAACAGCAATGCTGTATAATGCGAAAAACAGGAATGATGATGTTGAAATTACTGAAGGCCCGGAGAATGAAGACAAGTGATTAGAGGAACATTTGACCGAAAATGATACACCCTACATATTCATAGGATAGATTAGAGGAGAGGAAAATATGTCATTCTTTGAAAACTTGAAGAATAATCGAGATACGCAAATTATGGCTCTCAGTATCGTGTTTTTCGTCCTCGCATTCCCAATTTACTTCGGCTTAGCAGCTGCCAATGCAGATGAAGGAGCCGGTCTTAACGCAGTTAACATGTACGAGGTCGCAGGAGAACCCACTTACATTGAACTTGATGCTGGTGACGAATTTATTGCTGATGGTGATCCATTAGTTCTAGATAATTTGCACACCGATGCAATTGACGATGCAGATGACATGAATATCGTGGGAGTTCGGCTCACTATGAGTTATACTGAAATGGAAGAAGGTGGAAATGGACCTCAATGTATAGGTGGTGGAAACGCAGATGACACAATTACTGGAACAACTATGCATGGAGAGTATAATGAAACTGCTAGCGGTAGTAACAATGGCGACTCAGGCTCTCACGTTGTCGAATCATACTGGATAAATGAATCTATAATGGGTGAGGTTGTAATCATGTCAAAAGCTGAAATTATCTCTATGGTAGATGCTGATGGAGCTGGATTAGGCTCATACACGGTTGAAATCAGCGTAGATGCAAGCGCTGGAAATGCCGGACCGTTGCCGGGTTGTCAGAAATCCGATAACGGCGAAGATGTTGTATATACAGTTGAATTAATTGTCTTTGATTATGACATTAGACCATACTTTGAAGTGAGTGAAGAAATTTGATGTTATGAGGCTCTAGGGTGTGTTATAATCGCTCAACCTTACACTAAAATCGATACTGCATTGTATCAAGCGTCTTATCAGTTGCTTTCTAAGCGCAACAAGCAAATCTTCTCTTTGCTAGTGTTTGGCGTCATTTGGGCTGGACTTTGCTTTGGTTTATTCAATGTTCAATGGTTTGCTGGTGAAGCATTCTCTGCATATGAGGAAATGACTACTGAAGAGTTTTATTATGAGGGTACTCAGGAAGAATGCCAAGCAGCAGGCCTTGGAACCTTGGCTGGCTGTGAAATTAGAAATTTCAATGGCGGAATATGGTGGTCTTTGTTAGCAGCGCTATTGTTTTCAATTGCGTTTGCACCACTCGCCTCTGCATTAACGATGTTGACTTATCGCAATAAGGATGTAACCGATGCTTGGATAGGGCAAGTCAATGGATTGTTATTTGCAATCCCTACTGCAATAATTTGGGCGTTTCTGTGGCTGATTTGCCTACCGTTTACTTGGGGATTGTTACCTTGGGGAGACTGGAGTTTTAACTGGTGGAAAATCTTCCCGTTCGGTTTCGGACTAATTTGGATGGGCGGTCTACCATTAGTTATTACTGTAATCAATTTTTTCAAGAAAATAGGTAGTCCTGAATATAATCACGATTTGGTTTCGGCTGATAAAGATAGAATAATGGACATGATTTCTGGAAGTAATACAAAAGACTATGCAAAGGTTAAATCCAATAAATCAAGATTAAAGGTTCTTAGGGCGGAAGCAGCAAGAGGCGGTTTAGATGAAGCCCAACAAAAAGAATTAGCAGGAAGAGAAAAATTTGCCGCAGATAATAAAGGAAAAGGCAGTGCAATATTTGTCGCAATTTTGGCTGTAATCATGATGATTCCCGGAATAGTATTGCTAATAATTGGTGGCGTAATGGCAGAGGGGTTCATCGAAGGCGAAGGAAGTTCTAGTTATACTCTAGAAATCATCGATGAAGACGGTTTAGGTGACCAAGGATTCATTATTTTCATTCAAGCAACGCCTGGTGATTTCAACGGTAATGGAATGCATGATTATTGTGAAAATGTAATGGTGAATGCTAATCATTCGGGAGCCTGGATGAGTGATCCATGGACAGGATGGTCCTCATATAATGAGGCGGATGAAACAAGGCAAGTATTCGAACTTGAAATTTCTCATAAGAGTAGTGGTTGCGATGCACAACACTGGCCAAAAGAAAAATGGGTAAATGAGGTCCAACTGGTAAAAATTGGACGTGCTTGTTATGGTTGTATGGCAGGTAATACAACAATTACTGCAGAATATGCCAACGAACCAACAAAACCTGTTGGTATGTGGATCCAAGATGGTGAAAAAATCAATGAATCTACTGCTTTGACAATTATTGGAGCGATTTTAACCGGAATTGGTGTATTGACTCTCGTTGGTTTAGCAATAATAAAGATCGCAAAATCCAAAGCAGCAGCGCAAGCGGTTTATCATGTGGAAAAAGACCTAATCGAGATTATTGAATCGAATCCGGGTCAACCGGTACGCTTCAAACTAAACGACCCCCCTAAGGGGAGAGATGCATGGGTGGGCATCTATCCTGCAAGCACTGGTGATCAAGACCATGGAGACCGCTGGCGTTGGCTGAGAGATATTGATGTGAATAACGCCACTTTACCGGGACAATCTGCAGGCAAGTGGAGCATTCGCGTCTTCAAAGATGGCGGATACAAACTCCAGCATCGCCTAGATTTCGAGATTTCTACTAGCCCCCAACAACTCGCTACACCAACCTCATCCAAGGAAAAAGTCGCTGGAAATGCAACAATCACAACCTCCAAATCCACATACACGATTGATGAGGGCATCAATTTCTCTTTCACCGCACCCAAACTACCCGATGACGCTTGGATAGGAATCGTACCCGTAGCGATACCTCATGGTGATGAAGCAGTTAACGATAGCCATGATATCAGTTATGCGCATCTTGGAGGCAGGACCAATGGGGACATCACTCTGCCCAACCCTGGATTGGGAACTTGGACTCTAAGGCTTCATAATACGGACAACAATGGTCGAGAGCTTACACACGTCGTCTTTGAGGTTGTTTCATCTCATGGCAATGCCGCTCAATTACACCCCGCCGATGGACGCTACGAATTAGCAACAGATGAGTTGTCTTGGAATGAGCACAATGACCGTGCTCTGGCGATGGGAGGCCACCTTGTTTCAATTACCAGCGCAGAGGAAAACGAACTGGTCGCACGAATCGCTGGTGGAAGAACCGTATGGATTGGTGGAATGAGGAAAGGCTCGGGCAATGGCCCCGGTGCTGAACACTGGTGTTGGTGTGACGGGCAACCTTGGATATATGCGAACTGGGCTCCTGGCGAGCCGAACAACTACGGAGGTAACGAGAACAGAATACATCTATACGGCCAAAACAAATTGTGGAACGATGTTGGTGAGGGTTGGAGAGGCCCCGCAGTATATCAATTGCCAAAGGAAAAATCAA
>DUKP01000083.1:8407-17087 GCA_013329295.1 Candidatus Poseidoniaceae archaeon | reverse complement strand
AATTTTGAACGTTGAGCGCCAAAGGAGGAATGTTGCCAAAGTATTCCAAAACAACGAGATTCAGACTATAATTAGGGCATTTGGAGCTGGAGTAGGTAATGATGAAGAAGATGAAAGTTCATTTAATCCCGAAAAACTGCGTTATAGAAAAATAATCATAATGACAGACGCAGATGTAGATGGAGCCCACATTAGAACATTGATGTTAACATTCCTTTGGAGATTCATGAAAAGAGCTATTGTTGAAGGCTATGTTTACATTGCACAACCTCCGTTGTATCAAGTATCAAAAGGAAGGAATAGCAAGTATGCATTTACTGATGAAGAGAGAGATAGCATAATCGAAGAAATGAAAGTTGACAATCCTAATGCCAAGATTGGTATCCAAAGATACAAGGGTCTTGGTGAAATGAATCCAGAACAATTGTGGAATACTACCATGAATCCAGAAACTAGAACTATGCTGAAAGTAACTGTTGCTGATGCTGAAGATTCCGATCGGATGTTTGAAATTCTAATGGGCGAGGATGTTCCAGATAGAAGGCAATTCATTGAGAAACATGCTAAGGAGGTGACAAACCTTGACATCTGAAGAAGAAAATAATATTGAAGAAGACGGCCAAGCAACAGTTCAAGGGAACTTGCTTAATCAACCATTAAATGAGGAATTGAAGACATCATACATCAATTATGCAATGTCGGTAATTATTGGTAGAGCTCTTCCAGATGCTAGAGATGGCCTAAAACCAGTCCATCGAAGAGTTTTGTATGGTATGCATGAAGGAGGCCATACATCTGATAAGAAGTTTAGCAAATCAGCTCGTTCTGTTGGTGAAGTTATGGGTAAATATCACCCACATGGTGACCAATCAATCTACGATACCATGGTAAGAATGGCTCAGGATTTCTCCCTTCGTTATCCTTTGGTAGATGGACAGGGTAATTTTGGCTCAATCGACGGCGATCCTCCTGCAGCAATGCGATATACAGAAAGTAGATTAGACAAAATATCAAAACACATGCTAGAGGATATTGATAAGAAAACAGTAGATTTCCAAGCTAATTTCGATGATTCGGAACAAGAACCAACAGTACTACCATCTAGATTGCCAAATTTAATTCTCAATGGTAGCGATGGTATTGCAGTAGGAATGGCCACAAAAATACCCCCTCACAATCTAACCGAGGTGGCTGGTGCAGTAAATCTTCACGTTAATACCATTATTGAGGAAGGAGTAGATTCAGATACAATGCCAGATATTTCTATAGAAGAGTATATGGAGCACGTAAAAGGTCCTGATTTCCCAACTGGGGCAGGAATTCACGGAGTAGATGGAATCTATGACATGTATTCTGGTGGTAAGGGCAGATTCCATGTTAGGTCAAAATGTGATGTATTAGATGATTCAAACGGTAAGCGTATTATCATCCATGAGATTCCATATCAAGTCAAGAAGGCAGATATGTTAGTCCATATTGCTGAGTTGGTAACCAAAGGCACTGTTATCGGAATAAGAGATATTCGTGATGAATCCTCTAAGGAAGGAATTAGGGTTGTTATTGAAGTAAAGAATAATGCAGATCCAAATGCAGTACTAAATCAGTTGTACAAATCCAGTAGATTGCAAGAATCTTACTCTGCAAATATGATGGGGATACTTGATGGCAGACCAGTTCTGTTAACGTTGCCAGTAATGCTTCACACTTATGTCAAACATAGAGAATCGGTAATTGAACGAAGAGCCAAATTCGAATTAGAGAAAGCAGAATCAAGAGCTCATATTTTGGAAGGTCTTGTCAAAGCACAAGATAGAATTGATGATGTTATTGAGGTAGGTAAAGGTAGCGCATCTAGAGAACAATTTGAGAGCGTGCTAAAGGGAGAAGAAACATTCCCAGGAATCGCGCCTTTTGATTTTACTGAACCTCAAGCAAAGGCAATTGCTGAAAGACGACTTTACCAATTAAGTAGATTAGATGTTGAAAAGGTTCAAAATGAATATTCAGAATTACAGGAAAAAATAGCAGATTTGAACGATATAATTTCCTCACGACTTCGAAGGCTAACCATACTATTGGATGAACTAAATGAAATGGTTGAAAAGCATGGTGATGCGAGAAGATCATATATCGACCCTATGCCGCTATCAATGGATAGAGAAGATCTAATTGAGGAACGTGCTATTGCTATTACTTTGAGTGAAGATAATTACATTAGACATCTTCCAGTTGAAGCATTTAGAGTGCAAAACAGAGGCGGTAAAGGTCTCAAGGGTGTTACTACCAAAGAAGAAGACACACCTCAATTAATTATCACTTGTTTTAGTAAAGACAGATTACTAATCTTTACCGATCAAGGTAGAGTATATGGATTGAAAGCTTGGGAGACACCTCTCGGTAGTAGATTGTCTAGAGGTGGCCATATCCGAAATCTATTAGAGAGTCTTAGAGAGGATGAAAACATAGTATCTATCTTGCCTGTTAGCAAAGATTTGTTAGAGAATCCAGCAGGTAACTACTTGTTGTTTGCTACCAAAAAAGGTCTAATTAAGAAAACTAAACTTGAGGAATATGTTAGAATTAATCGTAATGGAAAGTATGCCTTGAGATTCAAACTCGATGGTGATACATTGGTAAATGTTAGGTCTGGAACAGATATGTCAGATATTGTGATGATTTCAAGTACAGGATTTGCTAGTAGGTTTGCCTGTTCAGCAATTAGAGCATCAGGTAGAGTTTCAGGTGGGGTATATGGAATTAAAACAGGAGATAGAAAAGGTGCAGATGGCGGACATGTAATTGCAATGATAGCCACGCATAATCCTGAAACCAACATCTTGACAGTTACTAAGAATGGAATGGCAAAGCGTAGTAGGCTTGGTACTGCAGAAAGATTACCGGTTTTGAATGAGGACGGTTCACATAAACTTCACAAAGAAACGAATGAGCCATTGTTCAAAACAGATGGTTATAGAAAAACTAGACCAGGTGCAAAAGGTGCTTTCACAATGAATATCGATTCTGATGACGAAATAATTTCTGCAAAGCATATACCAGATCTTGGAGATAATTTATTCATATTAACCAAGAAAGGTATGATGATAAGAATCGTTGCAGGACAAACCAAAGATACCAAGACTAAGAAATCTAAAGGTACAAGAATTATGGAATTGAGAAACAAAGCAAGAGATGGCTTTACAGATGAAATAATTTTCACCGCAAGATTGCCAGCAGAATTACTTGAAGAAGATCAATTCGACGAAATTGATGCAGATGGTGATGGAGTAATTAGTAGAGAAGAATTTGAGGCTGCTCAACAATCTAATTCATTTGAGGAAGAATGAATTAATATCGACGGATTCAAATTCAATAACACATGTGGTTGACCCAACCGAAGCGCTGTTGGTGGTAAAATGGATACAAGCAAATTGATTTACGACTGGAACATTATTGATTACGAAATAAATCGTAACCCTGCTAATCATCCACATGGTGTTTGGTTTGATGATGAGACCTTGAGAGATGGTTTGCAAAGTCCAAGTGCAAGAAATCCAACAATCGATGAGAAAAAAGAATTATTGACTTACATGGAGAAATTGGGCATTCAAAAAGTCGATTTGGGATTACCAGGAGCAGGGCCTTTCCACCGAGAACATATTAATTCAATGCTTTCTCATATAATCGATAATGATTATCAAATAAGACCAGGTGCTGCTGTTAGAACATTAATGCATGACATAGAACCATTGGTCGAAATGCAAGAACAACATGGAATTCAAATACAAGCATCAGCATTCCTTGGAACCAGTCCAATACGTCAATATACTGAAGGTTGGACAATGGAAAAACTCATTTCAACAATGGAAAAGGCAGTATCTTATGCAGTTGAAAACGATGTTCCTGTAATGTTTGTTACTGAAGATACTACGAGATCAAATCCAGATGATGTTAGAGCAATATATCAAAGAGCAATGGAATTGGGTGTTAGAAGGCTGTGTGTATGTGACACATGCGGGCATGTAACGCCTAATGGTGTCAAGAAATTACTCAATTTTGTTGATGAGGAAGTTATCAAAGATGGCGGATACAAGAGAAATGAAATCGAAGTTAATTGGCATGGTCATCAAGACCGTGGATTAGGCGTTGCAAATAATATTGCAGCAGTTGAAGCAGGTGCGGATGTGATTCATGGAACAGCTTTAGGTGTTGGTGAGAGAGCAGGAAATGCTCCCCTTGACCAAACCCTGGTAAATCTAAAATTGATGGGCGTTATTGATAATGATTTGACATTGCTTGATGAATATATGAGGAAAGCAAACAAATACATTGAAGTCCCATTACCAAGAAATTATCCAGTATTTGGCGAAGATGCTTTTGAGACAGGAACTGGAGTTCATGCTTCAGCAGTCATTAAGGCCATGAGAAAAGGTGATGATTGGCTTGCAGATAGAGTATATTCTGGAGTACCAGCAGGTGATTTCGGACTAAAGCAAGTAATTAGAATTGGTCACATGGCAGGTCGTTCAAATATAATTTGGTGGCTGGAACAAAATGGCTATGAAGTAACAGATGAATTAGTTGCACATCTGTTTGAAGTTGCCAAATCGCAAAGAAGAAACATGTTGGATAGCGAAGTAGAGTCTGCAGTTAACCAATTTTTGAATCAATAATTATTCAAATTCTTGGTAAGTATCGAGATTTTTTTGGTTTGAGATAGAATTGACCCATTCACTATCCACGCTACCTCCACTCCATTCTCCATCTAATGCAACTTCACTAACATCAACTTCTTCTCTCCATGATGGCTTTTCATCAGAGCCACAAACAATGAACTGGCCACTAGAATTTATTTGCTCTTCAAGTAATGAAATGTGTTTTGAAACAGGTAAGAAATGACCAACCGGCATACCAGAAGCAGTAAAAGGATTAGTTGCAGCACCAATCAGTAGGCCATCTTCAGGTGCAACAATATCTACTGTAAGCCCCGGTGTTGCAGGGTCGGAAATAGTGGCAATGACTTCACCTTCTCGCATAACTGAGCCAGCTGATACGAACATATCCAATAATCCACCTTCACCTGCCCTTAACCATCTTGAGCCACTTGCTAACATCCTAAATCTAGGCCTATTTGGGATACCAGGTATCATTCTAAGCGACCTTAGAACATTTAATACACCATGAATAGCAACTTTGACGGTAGTATTGTCGATTAAATTCGCTCCTCCTCCCTCATATGTTATGGCAGGTATATCCTGTTCATTTGCTGCTTTGCGGAGTGAGCCCGAAGGTGCTTTAGAATCTAGTAATATCTCTATACCAAATGCTTTAGCTAATATATTTGAGCCAGCATGTGCTAAATCTACTCTTAATTGAGGCATATTTGATCTGCCTTTTGCCGCACTATGAAGGTCAATAATGGCATCACTGTCGCTAAGTAAGTATTTCCATACTTGGGCTGCAACCCTTTTTGTTGTTGAACCTTTAAAATCTCCTGGGAAATTTCTATTCAAGTCTCTACCATCGGGAAAGTATCTAGATTTACCACGATATCCAGGTAAATTTACTACAGGTACTATTCTTATTGTTCCAGCTAGTTGTTTAGGATCTAAACTCTTTCCAATATCAGTAAATGAATTTGATAGTAAGTGCGTACAAGCTGAAGCACCGGTTAATTCGTCACCATGTATTCCACCTAGAATTGTAATTGTAGGTCCTGGTCTAATGCCATGTAATACTGTTACAGGTATCGGCCAAGGGTCACCAAGGTCAACTTCAAGCAATGGTAACGAAATAGTTCTTATTGTGCCAGTTTTGATGGTTTTACGAAATAATTTGATATTTCCCCAATCAGCACTTCTATCCCATTCAGGGCGGTCTTCTGTTTTGTGTGCATTAAGCGCCTCTTGAATAGCAATTTTACGACGCTTTGGCAATTCATGGGCCAGCCTAACTTTTTTCTTCTTGACCTTTTTTTTGCCGCCCATGAACTCGGGAAAGGCTCCTTATCAATGAATGATGCGATTGATGTAATATTAATCGCAAGTAACAAAGACAGCCGAATAATAGACGTATTATGGCAGAAAGATGCGTTCAACATGAATACGCTCCAAACTCAATTTGTTTTGGATGTGGCCCAGCAAATCTCGATGGCTTGAGAATTGAAAGTCACAGAATAGACAACGGCTTAGTACTAGAATATCTCCCGAACGATTCTCATCAAGCATTTCCAGGAATGATTAATGGAGGGATAATAGGGACCTTGTTAGATTGTCACGGAAATTGGACAGCAGCTATTGGATTGATGGACAAAAATAACCTTGAAGAGCCACCTTGCACTGTAACAGCATCTTATTCAGTTAGTTTGAGAAGACCTACTCCTTTAGGTGAGAAACTAATCATAACAAGTCAAATTGAAGAGATTGATGGTGATAAAGTAAAAGTTGACTTATTATTGGAAGCAAATGGAAAGGTTTGTGCAAGTGGCAAAGGGCTATTTGTCGCCGTTAAAGAAGGACATCCGGCTTATCATAGGTGGAATTGAATAAATGGTCAAACCGAATAATTCTCAAAAAGAACAACTCGACGATTTGAGGAAATTAGTAATTGAAATAATGCAAGATATGGACGTATGGAAGGATCATGAACTGGATGCGTTGTACAATATCAAACTTGGAGTTCTAAGAAAAAACGCAACACAAAGACATGGAGTTACAAAGTGGCAAAAAGGAGTATCAGAAAGCGAGTTAAGCTTTGAAACTCTAGACTCAATTGAACTTCATCCTGAATTATTAAATCAACAATGGAATGCTTATGCAGCATTTGTCTTACATCATGAATTTATTCATGCATTAGGATTTAGGCATCATAATTCATTATTTAGAAAACTGGAATATTCTTGGCCAGGCGTCAATGCTGGAGAAATAGGACCAAAATTTACTGAATTCTTGCGTAGAAAAACTGCAAATTGGCTGTGGGTTTGTAAAGATTGTAATTCGGAATTCCCTCGTAAAAAGCCTAGTAATGGCAAATATAAGTGTAGAAAATGTATGACTATTCTAGTTGATGTCAAATTAAATTGAGACTACTTTTTGGATTTACTTTTTTTAGCCTTTTTCTCTGCAGTTTCAATTGCATCATCTGCATCCATATCTGCTTCTTTAGCAGCCTTGGTAATCATTGACTTTTCTTCTTCAGTGATTTCTCCATCTTTAGCAGCCGACTTCATAGCAGCCTCAACATTCATTACAGCAGCTTCTTCATCAGATATTCCAAGTGCAGTTTGGAATGATTTGAGTTCATTCAATTCTTCTTCGGTAATAACACCATCTGACCAAGCGGAATCATATGCTTCTAGTAGAAAGTCTCTATATGCTCCTGGATTGAGTAAAACATCCCTAATCAGTCCATGATTTGGTCCAGATTCAATGGAATCTGACATCTCTAATATTGCTATTGATCTCCTTACTTCTTTAACTGCCATGTCCTTAAGGCCGTGTCCAGCCCAAACTGCACCAGCAGCAACAACTGCTGCAGCAAACCATCTCATGATGTTTTCATCTACTAGGTCACCTGGTTCAATCAAGTGGAAAATTCCCAGTACTGCCATAGCAGCACCACACATGACCTCAACCCAATCGTTTAGGTCTGGTTCATCATCAAAAACAGACAGTCTTTCCTCGACTATGGAATCCATGTCGTCGCTCATGTTGGTAATGCAGTAATCGAAAGGTCTTATTGATGTCGGAGTCAAATTATCAAGCGTTGTCCTTTTGGACTATTGGCAACACACCCGTTACATGGCAGACAAAACAATGTCAATCATTGACTTAGATCTGCCAGACAAAGCCCGTCAATTTTTTGTTGCAGAATGGGGTATAGAGAAACTTCACCCACCTCAAGAAGAGTCAATGAAACCAATCTTTTCGAACAGTAATGCATTAATTGCGATTCCTACCGCAAGTGGGAAATCATTAATTGCCTATATTGCTATTTTACGAAAATTATTGCTTGATGATGTTGGTTCTAAGGCTGTATACATTGTCCCACTAAAGGCACTTGCTAGCGAAAAATATGAAGAATTATCACAATTAGGTAAAGCCCTTGACTTAACAATCGGGCTCGGAATTGGCGATTCAACTTCAGAGGCAAAAAAAATTGATGAATGTGATATTTTAGTTTGTACTTCTGAGAAATTAGATTCAATAATTAGAAACCGCTCTGAAACAATGTCAAGAGTTTCAATAATTGTAGCCGATGAATTTCATTTGATGAATGACTCAAATAGAGGTCCAACTTTGGAAATAAACCTCACTAAATTGAGATATCTAAAACCTTCAGCTCAAATTATTGCATTATCTGCAACAGTAGGGAATTGTGAAGATTTAGCAGCATGGCTAAATGCAGAATTGATTATGTCTAATTGGCGACCTGTTGCTCTTGAGTATAGCACTTTTCATGATTTACATTTGGAACCAAGAATGGTTCAATCATCTGCATTATCTACTCAGCCAAGTGAATTAAAACCTCCTCGAGATTTATTGGGTCCGAAATCACATCCAACATGGGTGGCATTAAGTGATTCAATAGATGAAGAAGGTCAATTATTGATTTTTGTTGGAACTAGAAAAAGTGCGGAATCAGAAGCATTAAAATTATCCAAAAGAGTTAGCAAAAAACTATC
>DUKP01000083.1:0-8025 GCA_013329295.1 Candidatus Poseidoniaceae archaeon | reverse complement strand
AAACGCCAATCTGCAATGGCCGATAAATTAGTTGAATGTCTAAAAGGAGGTACAGCATTTCATCATGCAGGTTTAACGCATGCTCAAAGAAAAGCAATTGAACGTGCATTCAAGGATGGCAAAATATCTTGTTTAACAGCGACTCCTACATTGGCAGCTGGTGTAAATTTACCAGCAAGGAGGGTATTGGTTAGAGATATCAAAAGATGGGATGATGGTATGAGCAGGCCTTTACCAGTCATGGAAGTTAGACAAATGTTAGGTCGAGCAGGCCGCCCTAATTATGACGATTATGGTGAAGCATGGGTATTGTGTAAAGGTACAGATGGCTGGGAAATAGCCGATATGGTAAGCGAGAAGTATTTTTTCGGAGAGGTAGAGCCCATAATATCAAAATTATCTGGAGAGCCTGCACTTAGGACTCATATTTTGTCGATAATTTCTACAGGAGGAATTCAACATAGGGGAGAAATTGGTGATTTTCTTGGATCTACATTTTTAGGTTATTCAACTCCAAAAGTGATTTTAAATGAAAAAATAGATCAAACAATAAATTGGTTAATTCAAGAACGCTTCATTCGTAAACTAGGTCTTGATGAAGAATATATTGCCAAGCGAGCAGATGCAATTGTTGACGATTCAGAGGACTGGGATGACACTATTCCTTTGTGGGCTTCAGCAGCAAAAAATATTCCAGGTGTTGAGTTTTATGAAAAATCACCAAAAGATTTGCCAATTAGGAAATCCGCTCATATGAAGCCAGAATTTGGATTTAGTTTGGCATCTAATCTTAGTAATTCAGGTGCTTGGCATCAAGAAGATAATTCAAATGCAGATGGAATGAAATATGAAGCAACTGCTATGGGAGAAAGAATCACTCAGTTGTATTTAGATCCTCTATCAGCATCAGTAATTAGAACTGGATTGAGAAGAGCAGTTCGAAGAATGGTCAAGGAAATAGGTCCAGTGACAAATTTTGGATTATTGCATCTAGCTACTTCAACACCAGATTTTATGTCATTGTGGGCAAAAAACTCAGACATGGATGTTAATTCAAAATTGTGGCTAAAAACAAATTCTGTTGAGGATGAGTTATTGTCAGATTCAAATTATGATGAGATGCTACTTTCAAATGTAAAATCAGCATGGATGATTGAAATGTGGACTTTGGAAGATAACATACGTTCTATAGAGAAAGAATTAGATGTAAATCCAGGAGATATAAATTATCGTGTTGACATAATGGAATGGCTACTACATGCTTCTAGAGAAATAATTTTGACCGATGATGTTTTTTCAGATGAACAAATGGTAGAGATTGCAGAGATAGTTAAGTTGCTAGATGTCCTTCGATTAAGGGTTAGACATGGATGTAAGGAAGATCTTCTATCTTTGGTAAATATTCCTAATGTTGGTAGAATGAGAGCAAGGGAGTTATCCAAAATGGGAATTAGGACACCAAATGATGTCGCAAATATGACTAGAAAACAGGTTTCAGAAGTTTTGAATATGAGAGGATGGGGCCCCCAATTGCTAGATAAAATAATTCTTGAAGTAGGTAAAGTATTAACAAAATCGCCAAACAAATCACCTAAATTGCGGCAGGATGACATACCTCTAGATGATGAAAATAAGGCGGATTATTGAAAAACTAATAATTTTAGCATGAATCATGGAGATGCCAAAGTTCCCTTGCTTCAAGGTAGATATCTCTAATTGTAAAGATGATTTAATCAATCAATTTTTAGAAAAACGGCCTAGTCAAAACTGGTTATTGTTGGCAGAATATGCTGCTCAATCGGAGCAACAATTGTGGACTGCATGGTTATTATCACAACGTTCATTTATCAGAAATAGGGCTCTTGCTAGGTCTATTGATGCAGAATTTTTGCGTTATATGGCAGGAACTCATCATGTATCTGAAGCCTTCAAAAAAGCTGGAATTTGTATGACACAAAAAATGGCTTGGATTGTTCACTTGCCTGATTACCAAATTGAAGAAGATCAAATTTATCCTATCGTTGACTTAGAAAAATCTAGTCAAATGTTGAAAGGATTGGTAGATGTTTTAGGAATGTCACATACTGAAGGAGAGCCAGAAATTACGCTTGAAGGATTATTGAAATTAGGAATTGATGTGGAAACTATTGATGACAAAACAGAAGACATAATTATTGGATTTACTATTTCTTCTGACTTGAATTCTTAATCAATCTAAAGAAGTATTCAAACACTTCCAACGATTGGGATGTATATGGTGATTGCAAAGTCTCCCGATTCTGATATTACTGGTCGAAGTCATAGATACTTAGATGTTGATAAAATAAACAAAAGTTTGGACAAAGTAACATCTAATGGTGCAAGTTATGCAGAAGTAAGATTAGTTGCTTATACCGACTATTCGGTTGCTATGAGAGATGGAAAGTTAGAGCGGGCTATTCCAGGCCAAGAGATTGGTGCTACAATTAGAGTTCTTGCAGATGGTGCTTGGGGTGTTCATTCTACAACAGATATTGCTTCTCTTGAACAACAGATGAATCCCACATTAAAACTTGCACAATCTGTAGCTGCTAGGCGTTCACCAAAAGATCGACCAATAAAGTTGGCTGAAGTTCCTATCATCGAAGATAGTATTCATTGGACACCCAAAAAAGATGTAAGAAACACTGAATTGAGTGAAAGATTAGAACATATGAAATTACTAAATTCATCTGCGTCAGGACATGATAACATAGTTTCAGTAACCTGTGGCTGGCATGATGAAAATATCCATACTGAATTCTTAAGCAGCGAGGGAATGAATCGTACTTGGAGTTTTCAAAGATCATTGATTAATGGAATGGTAACTGCTAGGGATGGCTCTGAAGTAGTCTCATATCGTACAAGGTTTGGTGGTGAAGGTGGCTTAGAGTTAATTGAATCATGCGATATCAATGAGCTTGGCAATAATGCAAAAGTTTCCGCTCTAAGATTGCTTAAAGCAAAGCGTGCCCCATCAGGAAAGATGCCACTTGTAGCAGATAGAGACTTAACAGGAGTTTACATTCATGAGGCATTAGGTCATCCTTGTGAAGCAGATTTAGTCGCTGCAGGTGATTCTTGCCTTGATGGTAAACTTGGACAAAAAATTGGTAGTGATATTGTAACAGTAATCGACGACCCTAAAATTAGAGGAGGTTATGGTGCCCACCCAATAGATGACGAAGGCTTGGATACAACTGAAAAATGCCTAATTAAAAATGGTATTTTGACCGAATATCTCAATCACAGAGAAACCGCAGAACATTTTGGCATTAAACCAAATGCAGGAGCAAGAGCCCAAGATGGATTACACCATCCATTGGTAAGGATGTCTAACACATTGATCCATGGAGGTACTCATGCAGATCTAGACGAACTTGTTGAAGATATTGAATATGGTGTTTATGCCTGCGGTTCTAGAGGAGGTCAAGTAGATACGGGTAGAGGTTCTTTTCAGTTCGCAGCACAAGAGGCATGGTTAATTGAAAATGGAGAAATAACCAGCCCATTGAAAGATGTCAGTGTAAGTGGATTGACATTACAGATTCTAAAGGATGTTGATGGTTTAACTAAAGATTCGAGATTAGCAGCACCCGGTTTTTGTGGCAAGGGTCAGACAGTACCTGTAGGTGATGGTGGACCAATTATGAGAATTAGTGAAGCATTGGTGGGATGATATTGCTTCCAAATGATGCATTAGATCGATTACAAGATGGTTGTAAATCAATAGCAGATAGGTGTAATTCACTTGGTATCACAAGTTGGGAAATAGTGGCTAGTCAATCATATGGCCATCAAATAGATATTGAGGGTGGAAAGATTTCGTTAGCTGCTGGTGGTGGAGAAGGAGGCTATGGAATTAGAATTTTAGAAGATGGTAAATTTGGTTTTGCTTATTTGGTTGATGTTAATTCAGCTGATAAAGCGATAAATAGCGCTCTATCAATAGCTAGAATGTCACCTTCAATTGACGGTTTTGTACTACCCTATGAACAATCAGCAAAACAGGTTTCTGGTCTTTATGACAAATCAATTATAGAGATGGATTCAGAAGATTTACTAACACAAGCAGACGCAATTATCTCAGAGGTTGCTTCATTAGATAAGCGGGCAATAGTTACTGGTGGTGGAATTGGAGTAAGTGCTAATGCTAGTTCAATTTTGACTAGTGAAGGAATTGAATCAGGAGGTATTACAACTTCACATGGAGTTGGAGTGCAAGTTTCTATAGAGGAAGATGAGCAATTGACAAGCTCATGGCAAAGTAATTCTTCAAGAAGTAAATTAATACAGGTTCCAAATTGTGTTTCCCGAGCAGTTGATTGGGCGAAGTTAACTAGAGACCCTATCAAGATTGATTCATCGTTAGATGAATCACCAGTATTGATGACTAGTGAAGGATTTTCCCCATTGTTTTCAGTTGTGGTGCCAAATGCTATCCGTGGCGATAAGTTGGCAAGAGCAGAATCATTTTGGTCAGGTAAAATGAATCAATCTGTTATTGCTAAAGATTTGAATTTGGTAGATGATGCAACAATTGTTGGAGGTAGATCATCAGGCTCAAGAGATGGTGAAGGAGTACCTACAAGATGTAATTCTTTGATAAAATCAGGTAAATTAGTTGGCTCACTTTGGTCAACTAGGGATGCAGCACAACAAATTGCTGAAGGTAGAATTGACATCGCAAAAACCACAGGTTCAGCAATTCGCTCAGGTCATCAATCACCGCCAATATCGGGATGTAGTAATTTGTTTTTAACAAGTTCAAACAAAAGCTATGATCTAGATGGCCTGCTGCAAGAAATGAATGAAGGATATGTTGTTAATAGTGTAATGGGAGCCCATACAGCAAATCCAACAAGTGGTGATTTTTCTGTAACAACTAGTTCAATATTGAGAGTTGAAAATGGCGAAATAATTGGTTCAATTAAGCAAGCAGGCCTATCTGGAAACATGGCAAAAGCCCTTACTGAAGGAGTGATACTTGGAGATAATGTAAGACCACAAGGATCCTATTCTTCAGGAACTATGTATGTTCCTAATGTACTAATTTCACAAGGTTTGCGAGTAAATCCTGCATAATTTTGATGGGATAATTTATTTCCTTTCGCCTGTTATACTAACTTACAGGAGGAAAAGGGAGTGTATTGTCTTAACCAAACCGCACAAGAGCCCGCAGGTTTTCTAGAGATTGGGAAACGTAGAACAAATATCTATTATCGAGGTGTTTTATTTGTCGGATGACAAATATGAATCACACATAAAAGCGGTATTATCAGAATGTCCAGAGGCAGAAACTGATGAAATCAGAGCCGCTTTTGTCAAATATGAGGAAGAATTTTACATTCCACCTCAAGATGCTTTGAGATCGATTATAAGGAGATTTCAAGGCGATAAATCGCCAAAGTCATCAAATACTTCAACTACACAAACTAGGCAAACAAAGAAAGTTAGTTCGCTATCTGAATTAGCAGGTACTGATAGGGATATAGAAATAGAAGTAGAAGTAATTTCTCACAATCTACGAGAACAAACTATTCGAGGTGAACAAAAGCAAATTGCATTTGGTTTAATTGAAGATAATCCTTGGGATGAAGGAGGAAATAGAGTTAGGTGGGAATACAAAGACTGGGGTCCTAATTCAAACATAACGCCTGGTTCTGTAATTAGAATAGAAGGGGCATCCGTAAATGAATACCAAGGTAGAATGTCACTCAATATAAATCAAGGTGCAAGGATTGCCGTATTAAGAGAAGGAACTAGGCCTGTTCATCAACCTGGTGAACCAATAGATATTGCAAATATTCCAAAAGATGGTTACATTTGTGTTGTAGGTAGAGTTCTTTCATCTCGAGATGATCAAATTCATCGTAAAGACGGTTCTGGTTCAATAGATGTTGTAAGAGGTAGGATTGCAGATGAAACAGGAACTATAGGTTTCTTGTCGTGGGAGCCATTCGACCATGAAGTTGGTAGTCTAATCAAAATTGATGGTGCTCAAGTAAGGACATTTAGAGACACACCTGAACTTAACTTCGGTAGAACAACCAAAATAGAATCATTCCATGATGCCAATTTCGCTGACATAGAGAAATTAAACAGTCATAATATGAATACTATTTCACAACTGACTGATGGCTCAAGAGACATAGAAGTTATTGTTCAAATTACTGAATGGCAAAAAAGAAGTTTTACCAAAGATGGAGAAGAGAAATTTCTGTGGTCAGGGCAAATAGCTGACCCAACTGGAAGATGTAGGATGAGTGCTTGGGAGGAATTACCTATCAAATCTGCTGATTTACCAGTTACCGTAAAACTAACCGGAGTAAGGGTGAGAGCATGGCAGGGAATTCCAGACATAACAGTTGACAAAGCTGAACAGGTTGAGATTTTAGAAACATCTCCATGGGATGATGAAATAAATCTAAAGGATCATGTTGTTGAAGTTGGGCTTACCGAATTAGTGAATTCAGCAAGTAGAGTTGGAATTTCTACATCTGGAACAGTTGTAAGTATTAGAGAAGATTCTGGAATAATAATGCGTTGCGTTGAGTGTCGCAGAGTTCTAAGGGACGGAGAATGTAATTTTGCAGGATGTAATGGTAAAGTAGAATCTCAACAGGATGTTAGATTGAGATTAGTTATTGATAACGGAGATGTAACTGCTTCATTACTAATCAACAAAGATGCTGCGTTGAAATTAGTTAATACAACTGAAGAAAAAATGGCAGCAGATATTGAATCAGAAGGTAAAATGGAATTTGTTCAATCATTGAGGGATTATCTACTTGGACGTCAATTGAATGTAAGTGGCAGGACAATTGTCGATGACCAAGGAGCTATGATTTTGGCAGACGATGCCGAGTTGAATTCAGATGATGCAGTCATGTTGGCTACTGAAGTTAGGGCAAAATGGGGGGTTAACTAATGCAACCAATGCGTTCAGTAAAAAGACAACCTGCATTACATATGTTTGCATCAGAATATGGAGAATCAACATTATCTGAGAAGGGTTCTGGAGAATTTGACCCATCATTTGTTGTTACTAAATTAGGATCTAGAGTTAATCGAGTGATTGTTGCAGGATTGTTGGAAAGAATTGAAGGAAGAGATGTGGCTAATGGTTCAGTGATTTATCAAGGGCAACTAAGAGATCCTTCTGGAATAAACTACTTCTCAGTTGGTGATTATGTCTCTGATTCAGTAAAGGAGATGACAATTCAATTATCTGCTAGGCTTGAATCAGGAGAGCCAATCCTTCTATTGATGGTAGCAAAGACGAGATTATACCAAACTGAAGAAGGAGCAATTTACACTTCATTGAGACCTGAAGAAATGTGTATAATTGATGCTCAGCGTTATGCTTCATGGTTGGCAAACACTTCAGAATCAATGATGAATAGAATGTCAAGATATGTCGCTAGTTTAGACTTTGAAGCAAATATGGAATCATTATCAAAATCAGAAATGTCTGAAAACCAAATTTTAGGCTTGATTGCATCAAGGAATCACTATGGTGATATTGATTTGGAACATTATCGTCTAAATGTAATGCAAGCTCTCGACATAGCAGAAGGTAAATTAGATGCTGCTACAAAGCCTGCGCCGCAGAAATTGATAGTTGAAGAAGATGACGATGAAGATCAAAATGGTGATGATAAAGCCGATTTAGAAGCCGCAATAGTAGATATAATTACCAAATTGGACCAAGGCGATGGAGTTGAATTTGAAACAATTTTAGTTAATGCAGAAGCTAGAGGATTTCAACGTTCTATCGCTGAAGAAAAATTGGAAGAATTGTCTGATGATGGCACAGTTCATGAGCCTGCATTCGGTTGGTTTAGATTAGTTTGAAATTTTAATTTCTCCCAACACATTCAAGTTCCCTATTGTCTGTGGTTGAGATAGGTGGAGCAATGGCCGGAATGGATTTTTTTATTCGCCCCGCAACTGGAACAAGTAGTTCAGACTGGATAAGGATACCAAATGCTGACATTAAAGTTA
>DUKP01000019.1 GCA_013329295.1 Candidatus Poseidoniaceae archaeon | reverse complement strand
ATTTGGATAAACTTACAATCAACAATTTCTGGTTTTTCATCAAGTTCTATATTGGCGCAGTTAGCTGCACAATCAATAACAGTATTTTGGAAGTTTGGAATCCGCATTTCTCTTGCAATCAATGGCTTACCAGGCCTTGCAATCGCAGCCTTTTCTCTAATTATTTGATATATGTCATTGCCAAGTACATCTGTATGTTCTTTGGTAATTGTAGTTAGAATTGCTAAGTCTGCAGGGGCGCATCTAGTAGCATCTAATCTTCCTCCTAAGCCAGTTTCAAGAATTAAAAATCTTGGTTTAACTATTGATGTAATTACCATAGCTGCCAAAAAAGTAGTTTCAAAAAAAGTTAGATTTATTGATTTTTTTTCAGAAGATATTCTCACTACTTCGATGGCTTGGTCAAATTCTTCCTTACTAGTTGGTTTACCGTTTATTCGGATTCGTTCTTCAACACGACACAAATGTGGCGAGGAAAATAACACATTTGAGTCATTATTCAATGACATACAGGCTGCCATTAGTGAGCATAGCGTGCCTTTACCATTACTTCCTGCAACATGAATTATCTGTGTTTTACTTAGATCGATGTTTAATGAAGATAGAATAGAAAAGGTATTTTCAAGTCCGAGCGCCATACCATTGATTTTGGTTGATTCTAACCATTGTCGAATTGCAGAATGACTTGACACGTTTACTCCACCAATTGATATGGCATAATCCTTGGTGAGATTAAACATCTTCGCGTAATAAAAGCGATTCACTCAAAAGATAGAGCACACACGCCAAAACATGAGCGAAGCAGACAATCCAGCCACAGGGCAAAGTACTGCTTCTGCTGAATTCGCAAAAGTAGAACAACAGTTAGCCCAGGAAACCAGTGTCATAGGTTTGATGAAAGAACAGATGACTTCTATGCTTGGAATGGTGACTATGTTCATTGTAACAATAGTCTTGGCTTTGTTTATCCGGCCTTGGTATGATGTTGCTGAATTACATGCATTTGGAGAAGCCGGCGCTACCCAAGCAAGATTTATTTTCTTAGAATTAGTAATGATTTTCATTTTTACTGCAGTAGTAATTGCTCTTGCTAGATACAAAAAAGAATGGATAATAAAGTATGGAATTATGGGAGTCCTAACGATTGCTCTAATGTATACAACCGTACCACTAATGCATATGTTGGTTATTGATTTTGATGTTGAAGACTTTGAATATGAAGAATCGTTTTCATATACTGGAGAATATGTTACCGACATTGGAATGGACGGCTTCATAACCCATGAATTACTTGGCAACTTTACAAATTGGCAAGACTCGATTTCCTTTTTTAATGCACAATCAATAACTTCTGGAGAGCCTGAATGGGTTTCAAACTTTAGCAGATTACCAGCTGGTGATTTTGAAAAACTACGTATTGTTAAATCAGATTCCCATCTAACTTTAGCAAATACAGCATGGATATGGACAATTGATTCTCAAACTGGAAATATTACTAATTATCATCCTTGTAATTATCTTGACCAATCAGGTAATCTACAATTGGGTACAACTTATGGTGATAGTTGTGATATGGCTTTGGCTGTAGATGAAGGAATTTATGTATTTTCAGGAAGTGGTACAGTAACGTATTATCCTTTAAGTTCTGGAGGAAATATGCTAGCGCCTCAAGCTCAGTGGGTTTTACCAAGTGATATTAATTTTGGAGATGGTTTCATTGAAGCAACCCAAATTTCTGAAGACAGATTTTTGTTAGTTACTGATAAAAATACAGTTGTGATGATGCTAAAAACGACTAAGGAATCATTAGATATTGAAGTAATGCCATTTGAATTTGAATATTATAGCGAGGAAGTAATTACCTCGGCAGACTTCGGTCACTCACCATGGTCTGATACTAACATTTCAAACAATGAAGGAAATATGGGATTCCTGATTGTTGGTGAAGCAAATGGAAATGTCACAGGTTGGGAGTGGAATGGTACTAAATCTGATACCAAACAGTTCACAAATCAAGAAAAGATGAATGTCAAAGGCTTGGTTGATTCTGTCAAGCAAGTTCAGATCACCGATTTGGACAATTCTGGTTATACTGATTTACTAATCTCAAGTGATGAAGAATCATATTGGCTTCATACACAGTTATTGAAAAATCGAATATCATTTGATATTGATAATGATTTTTTGTATGGGGTATTTTCATCTAATGAATCAAATGATTACTTCTATGCAGTTCTAACTGATTCGATAGCAGGGGGAGAAATCGATGATGACATGTATACTCTCGATGGTTTACAACTGTACGATATTCCATTCTTAGTAGGCGTAGTAATTGCATTATTATTGATGGTTTTACTTTATCTCCATAGTGAATGGTATGTTGTTAATACAGTAGGAATTTTAGTTGGTGCAGGCGTAATAGTGATGCTTGGTGTTGCATTTGTTCCTGGCTTAATCATGATTTTCATGATTTTAGCCGCTGTTTACGATGCTTGGGCAGTTTATCGCTCAAAACATATGTTGGAGTTAGCAGATACGATGATTGGCCTTCAGTTGCCAATTCTACTTGTTGCTCCACAAGACAAGGGCTACTCATTCAAGGATGAGAAAACGAAGATGGTCGACAAAACACATGTTCCTCAAACCGCATCGCCAGTAACCGAGCCTAAAGTCACTAAGAAGAAAAGTAAGGAAGCATTATTCATGGGCTTAGGAGACATCATATTTCCAGGGATGTTAGTTCTATCTGCAGTTCAATGGTTGGATAGTGACAATTCATTTGCGATTGCTATGTTTACTTTAGTGGGTTCACTAATTGGATATTTAGCATTGATGAGTTATGTTGCTAGAGGAAAAGCGCAAGCAGGTTTACCATTGTTGAATGGTGGAGCGATTTTGGGATATTTGATTGGAGGATTAATTTTCATGGGAACTGAAATATTTAATCTTGGAATTTCGTTGTAGGTGATTAAGTGTTAGATATTCATATGTTTAGAGATAATCACGAACAGATTCGTGCTGACCATGATAAGCGTGGTCTTTCTCATGAAAAAATAGATCAAGTGATACATTTTGATAAATTGTGGCTCAATTTACAACATCAAACCAATCAATTAAGACAGCAAAAAAATACTGCTGCAAAGGGAATTAGTGAAGCAAAAAAGTCTGGAGATGAAGCAAAAGCACAAGCAATTTTGGCAGAAGTAGCTTCTTTGGGAGCAGAAATTTCACAGTTGGAAGCAAAAACTCAGGAAGCCATAGAACAACGTGACAGTATACGTATGTCAATTCCCAATATACTTCATCCTGAGGTTCCTCAAGGTGCAGACGAGTCTGGAAACACTGTACACAGCACCTATGGTAAAAAACCGGAATTCAATTTTGAGCCAAGAACTCATAATGAGTTGATTGAGATGAATAAATGGGTTGACTTGAAACGAGCAGCCAAGATTGCAGGTAGTAGATTTTTCTTTCTCAAAGGAGACTTAGCGAGATTAGAATTAGCATTACAAAATTATGCTGTAGATTTTATTCGCAAAAGAGGATACACCTTTGTTCAACCACCAGTCATGATGAATCGTAAAGCATACGAAGGCGTAACAGATCTAGGTGATTTTGAAACCGTGATGTATGGAATTGAGCCGGATAAGTATTACATGATTGCTACATCTGAACATCCGCTTACCTCGATGTACATGGATGAAACAATTCCAGAAGAGCAATTGCCATTGAAAATAGTGGGGGTATCACCTTGTTTCAGAAGAGAAGTCGGCTCTCACGGTCAATCAGATTTAGGAATTTGGCGTGTTCATCAATTTACAAAGATTGAACAAATTGTTTTTGCCAAGCCAGAGGAATCTTGGGCTATCCATGAAGAGTTATTGCAAAATTGT
>DUKP01000185.1 GCA_013329295.1 Candidatus Poseidoniaceae archaeon | reverse complement strand
GATTTCTTCAATCTTCTCAACCATTAGTAGTGTAGCAGCTGCCTTTGCATCGCCACCTGCACTCTTGACCAGTGATTGATAACCAGCAGCCTTTGCTTCAAGAACTGCTTTGGTACCTTCCGCTTCAGCGTTATAGCGAGCAAGGATAGCGTCTGCTTGACCCTTAGCAATTCTGCGTTGGCGCTCAGCCTCTGCTTCTGCAGCAATCTCGATTTGTTGCTTAGATACTTCTTCACGAGCAATTTCTTCAGCACGGAGTCTTTCACCCTCAAGTTCATACTGGGCTCTTTCAATTTCCGATTGAGCCTTACGCTTAGCAACTTCAGAACGTTGTAGTGCTTCTGCTTCTTTCTCTGCTAAATCAGCATTGTATGCTGCAATGTCAGCACGTGATACGTTTTCACCCTCAACCGCTAATGCTTCTTGTTGTTGTACGAAAACACGCTTATCTGCTTCTGCAGCTTTTTGACCCTTGGATGCTTCAGCTTCTGCCTTAGCGACTTCAATCTCTCGATCTCTGTCAGCAGCAGCCTTACCTACAGCACCATCACGAGCAGCCTCTGCTCTGTCGACGGTAGCATCTGCAATAGCAACTGCAGCAGCCTTAGCACCGATAGATGCGATATAGTCGGCTTCATCAGTAATATCAGTGATGTTAACGTTGATTAGGTAAAGACCAATCTTGTGCAATTCAGTATCCACGTTGGTTGAAACTCTTTCCAAGAACGCTTCTCTGTCTTGGTTGATTTGCTCAATGGTCAAAGATGCAACAGTCAAACGTAGTTGACCAAAGATGATTTCTTTTGCCATGTCTTCAATTTGGGCTTGTCCTAATCCAAGAAGACGCTCTGCTGCATTTTGCATTACAGATGGTTGAGTTGAGATACCGATGGTAAAGGTAGATGGTACATTAATTCTGATGTTTTGTTGAGATAGAGCGTGTTCCAAGTCAATTGAAATGGTCATTGGTTTCAAATCAAGATAGGCAAAATGTTGTATCAAAGGCCAAACAATTTTACCACCACCGTGATAACAAGCGGCTGAACCTTTGTCCTTGACATTACCATATACTACAAGGATTTGATCTGATGGGGCTAATTTATATCTAGATGTTGCAACATAAATAGTTACTAACAGTACAAATACCAATAATGCAATTCCAATCAATGCTAACGCTTCTGCGACCATGGCATTACCAAATCAAACCCCTATAAGAGGATTCACCCCACATTATTTGCGCGAAATTTAGCCAAATCATTCGTCATTTCCATTGATATCTAGTGGGATAACAATCAATCTTTCAGTTATTACATCAACAACTTCAACGAATTTACCAGTTTCAAGTTTCAAAGTTTCATCTTTTGCTACAGCTGACTCTGTTCGGAGTGCACCTTGGTATTCAACCTGTACTTCTCCCATCTTTCCTGGATGTATGGTTCGGTATACTGTGCCTCTTGCGCCAATTGCTTGTGCATGCTCAACAGTATTGTCCTTCTCCAAACTCGCCATCATTTGGAATACCTTGCCAACTATATACATAGAAAAGGTTCCAGCAATCGTTCCAGCAATGATTGCTATGAAGGCATTTTGATCAGCCTGTGAAACGGATAGTCCAAAAATACCAAACATCATTATGAAACTAAGTAAACCTTGGATTGTAAATAGATGGAAAATTCCATCTGCATCCATTTCGAAGTCAAACATCCCACCTGTGAAATCACCGATCAAGATTAGTAGAAAGTAAATTATGAACAAAAATGTTCCTACAATCGCCATTGCAGCAAATAGAACATCAACTCCAGTAATTCCTCCTAAGCCAATTAAATCAAGAAAATCTCCGAACAAACCCATGTCTTCACCTAACACTCACAGCAACCTTTCCCACATCAATCTTCCCGTCTTTTCAGTATTGGGCGTATGTAAATGAAATAATAATGACCATAGACGATAGGTCCTAATGAGAATCCAAGAATTGTTCCAACGGCCCACCAAGGTAGATTTAATGCTAAGGCGCCAGCAAAAACGATAACTAAGCAAAGAACAATAGATAACTTTTCTAGAATAATCCAATAAACAGTTCTAGCATCTTGGTCTATTTTGTTTAGGTTATCTTTCATTAGAAAGATATCCATCAATGTTGACAAAAAAATACCTCAAAGAATTAAATCAGACCATGAGATTTCACTAATTAGCACTATAGTGAAATACAGCATTGCAATAAATAATACTGGGTTTCGACCACTTTCTATGTTTGAGTCAATTTGAGTATATCTTCCATCAGCACCCTTTACTAAAGTTGTTCTTTCAGATGTACTATAATTCTTATTTGCTGAGAATTCTTTAACATTCTTTCTATCTTGGTAAATTAGGAAAATTAGAGTTCCAACAATTACGCCAAGACTCGGTCCAAAGAATGCTCCGAGTGCTTCATTGAATTCAACCCACATAGCCGCAGTCATATACAGCCCCAATAAACCTGTTAACGCAGCAATTGCTCCCTTGCCTGCTGTTTGATTGCTGATGAACCCAACTCCTGCCATGGATGTACCACAGGGTTATGGTTTTCAAAGGTTTTTCCTACGAGTTTGGATAAAAGGTTTAATTCAAAAACAATGAAAAAGACGGTTTTTCATGGCGGATGTCTACTATGCAGTTGCAGGCCATCCTGTCAATCATTCTCTGTCTCCTGTATTGATTAATATCGTCGCTCAACATGTTTCTAATCAGGTTAAACCTTCACTAAGATTTAATCTACTACAAACAGATTTAGTTGATGTTAAATTTATTCAAGATGCACTGGCATGGGGGCATGTAAAATTTATTCCAGATGTGGTTAATTGGAATTTGACTGGAGCTCCATTTGGAAAATTCCGTAACAAGGCGTTGATGCAAAAAGTGCTTGAAGCAACTGCTGAAATTACCGATTCTATCGATGGATTAAGCCGAGAGAAGTTCAGTAAGAATTCCGCTAGTCTTCCGTTTAACGTCAAAATTGATTTACCAACAAAATCATTTCGCGAAGAGGTTTGGTTGAATTTAACATCTCCTTTGAAGCATCAATTAAAGTCACAAGCAGTTGTTGATTTTAATGATTCATCACTGATCGAATCTGTTAATGCTCTTCGTTGGGATGGTTTCGGCTGGTGGTCATCGAATGTGGATGGTTCAGGTGTTGCAAGAGTTGCCGAATATTTTGGCATAGATATCTCCAAAGGTTCGACCATTGGAATAATTGGTGGTGGTGGTGCAGCACGTTCAACCGCTCATACTTGGCAGAAATTGGGTGGTAAAGTTATGATTTTGGGCGGCAAACGAGACATGGATGAATATGATTGGTTTAGTGGCGAGGTTGCAGAATCTAGAACATGTGATGTTTTCATTAATTTCGATGATGATACACTTCCAGATGATGTTCAAGTCTCAAGTTTAGTAATTCGGTCACAATATCATGGAATCGATGGCGAACATGAAGATAGAATTGCAGCAATCACTAACGAAGTTGTCGATGGTAGATGGCTACTTGCGGCTCAACATCTTGAATGCTGGTCTCAATTGTGGGCGCCACAAATCACTGATGAGTTGCCAACACTTGATTTGTTAGTCTCTATGCTAATTACTGCAGAATCAGTACTTGCGTCATACTCATAAGATACTAATTACAAAATAGAACGTAGTTGTCATTCGACTCATTGGGATGGTCTAATTGAAGGGTAACGCTTGGATACTGATTGGCATTTTGTTTGCCAGCATGTTTGCTATCGCACCATCAGTTGCTCATCCCCCTGAATCAAAAGAATTCAAAAACCAACACACTGGTGTTGATTTTCCAGTTGGCTTTGCTGATTTGACTGCAAATGGTAAATCAGTGAGAGTAATTTATCCAGCAATGAATGACGGTGAAGACGAAGCAATGGCTGGAAATGGCCCGTTTCCGTTCACGGTGTTCTTTTGTGATGAAGGAGAGGATACTTCTGACTACGGAATTTTTTCAAGTGAAATAGTTAAACGTGGAACTATAGTTGTTCTAACCAATGGTTTTGATAGCGATGATACTACAAATGTTGAATCTTCATTGTTGTTATTAGAATCGATAATTGATTTGATGAATCAAACCAATGCTACTAATAGTCTAATTCCTGCTGCATTTGGTAATATTGATTTGCATCATTGGGGTGTTTCAGGCCATGGTACTGGAGCTGCAATTGCCTACTCAGTTTATCCATTTTGGCCAGAATCAAATCTGTCAGTTGAAATTCAACCACCCAGGTCTATCTTCGGCTTAGGAATTGATTTTTCCGGTTGGAATAGCGGGGATGGTTGGCAAAATATCAAACCTAGCGAATGGCAAATTGACCCTGCTAGCCCGGGTACTGGGCTATTCATGACTGGAACCGTTGATGAAATTGCCAAAGGTCAAGATAATTTACCAATAATTAGCGCTACCGATGCTCTAGCTTGGCAGTGGATGCATGTTCTTGGCGCTGATCATTATCAATTCCAAGATGAAATAGATGATGGAATCTTTTTCGGCGATGACCGTGGCGATGGCGATGCATCAATATCTCAAACCGAGCAAATAGATTACGCAATATCCCATATTGTGCCGTATTTAGATTTAACACTTAGAGGAGTTCATGATGAATTTAGACCAGCATTCAATCGTGAGGCATCGCCAAATTCCGCCAGTGATAGCGACTCATATACCGAGGAGAATTTGTTTGAATCAGAATTTTTGCTGATTGAAAATATAACTAAGTCTCCAAGTCAGGTCAATGAGTTTGGTAGATATGATACATTTTCACTATCTAGTAATTGGACACTTAGAAATGGAGACCGCTATGGAGAAATCGATTCTAATTGGCAAATTGATGTAGAATGCGGATTTAACAAAATAGTGACAGTTATTGGCTTGGTACACGATAACGGAACGGTACAATGTGATTATGCAGTCGAAGATTTAGCGCCTGGAAACCACACCGCATTCTTGACTGTGATGGTTGAAGGTGCTCCCTCAACTATTGAGCACCAATTTTTACGAACAGATTCTCCCATCTCATTAACAGTACCAGCACCAGTAATCCAAGTTCCTGAACGCGGTGAAGGGTATATTTTAGCAAGCGACATTGGTATTGACCCAGATGGCCAAGAATTGTTTATTGTTGAAGCAACATTAAGTGGAGGTCAAATCAGTAATTTCTCTATACAAATCGATAATGATTATCGGGGATTAACGGTAACTCACATCGTTACTGAAGAATATATCTTAGGTGCTGAAGTTGACATTTTGCTTAGATCTGATGGCTTGGGAGTGATTGATGAAGCATTAACTATGTTGGAAATTGTGGTTATACCATACAATGACCCAGTAGTAAAAACAGATGACATTGTAATGCAAACTCTAATTGAAGACGGTCCATCAGTTTCAGTAAATATTACTGAGTATGCTTATGACCCAGAGGGCGAACCATTACTTGCTTCAATCAATGATGAGACTCAAGGAATCGCAGGACCTGTTGAGTTTTCTTACTATAATGGAGTATTAACTTTGAATCCTGTTCCAAATGCAAATGGTGCTACTGTTTTACATGTTAGAGTTACGGATGGTGTTACCGAACCTGTTGATTTGGATATTCCAATACAGGTTGCTCCAGTTGATGACCCAGTAATTGCTAATAATTCGATGTGGCAGATTTCAATGCAAGAGGACGAATCAATATCATTGAGTTTGTCTGATTTTGCCTATGATATCGATGGTGATACGCTTTCTTGGACCATCGAGTCTGATTCTTCTAGCGCCAATGTAGCAATAATTTCTGGTTCACAATTGATTATTTCACCACAAAATGACTATTTTGGAACAATCAATAACGAATGGCTCAATGTGACAGATGGAACTACAAATTATTCTCAGTTATTGAGCATTGAAGTTACAAGTGTACCAGATATTCCAATTCTGACATTGATGAATGTCAATATTATTGATGATACAGCAGCGACACTTGCTTGGTCAGTTTTTGATAATGATGGGGCGAGTGAACATGGTTTGGAAATTTCTCTTGATGGAGTACCGCAAGATAATCTTCAACCATCATGTATTATTGATGATTCAGGGAACTCAAAAGAATGTGTTACAATGCTTGAAGTTCCGGTGAACCGCAGTGAAACAGTAGAGGTTAGAGTGGCTATTTTTGACTCAGAATTCACATCAGAAGTAGTAGAATATACCATTATAGATTTCAATTCAACAGTTCCAATTGCTGAAGATAAAACAGATGAAGATGACGGATTTAAAGTATCTAATACATTGATAGTTTCAGGTGTTTTAGGACTAATTATCATGGTTCTTGTATTGATTATTGTTCTTAGAACAATGCGTAGTGAGCCGATCAATACTAATCCATTAATGATTGAGACTGAAGTAGATGTTGTCGAAGAAGAACTTGGAGTTAGTTTGTCAGAGACAGGATTACTTTCTAGAATTAATAAAAATAAGTAATCATAATGGAATATTTCCATGCTTCTTAGGTGGGCTCCATTCACGTTTAGACCGTAGAATATTGAGGGCACGAATCAATCGAATTCTCGACTCACTTGGCTCGATTACATCATCAAGCCAACCGTTTCTAGCAGCAACATATGGGTCGCCAAATTTGGCCTTGTATTCATCG
>DUKP01000161.1 GCA_013329295.1 Candidatus Poseidoniaceae archaeon | reverse complement strand
AGAAGGTGTCAAAGCTGCTTAATCGCCTGTTAAGATCTAACCCAATTATCCGGAAGATTATTGTCTTCATAGTCAAAATCATCTAGATGGACAACGGTTAATGATAATTTTATTTCATCGGGAAATTTTGATTTGTTTAGAAATTTCTCAAATGATTGTAATAACTCCTTGAGTTCGCCGTTTCCATTTGCCACAGTAATTACTTCCAAAGAATCTGGAATATTGTCCAAATCATCAAACTTTTCAATGAATTTACTATAACTTAAATCCATAATATCTTCAACCAATTTTGTTGTAACATCTTCTCCTGACCAAACTAAATTAGGAATTGGGCTTTCCATCCATGGACTACTAGCCTGTAATTTCACCATATTGTCAACCCACCAAGGACATCTATTGAGGACTTTTTTTGCCAAAGACTTTCTTACCGCAATAAAATTATTTTCTTTGAAAAGCAGGGGTGATAGTTCTATCAAATCTCCGTGAATAATATTCACAATATGAGGTTGATTTGTTTTGACATAAGACCTAATATTTTGGGGCTTCGTCAATAAGTGATCATTAATTTTAAGCCAGCCGAGGAATTTTTGATAATATTCCAAGTCCCAAGTTTTCATTGCAGGAACCAAGTTTGAGAGGTTAACATGTGTGATATCATCTGTTAATTTTTGGATATAATTACAATTCCATATGTCCCAAGTGTATGCATCAACATGTTCAAATTGATTTCTACCACTTTCAATTGCAGAATCAATTTGCTGTTTAGTTTGGGCAAACTCAGGTACTAAACCCCTCATCCACTTTTGGAAATCGGCTACATTGACCTCCTTACTCTCTCCATTATCACCAACAATGTACATACTTGCACTGTATGCTGTCAAGTCTGATGCTGAGTTCTCGCCCAACCACTCTAACTCTCCCGAATAACTAATATGACTACTCAATGATTGATAAAAATCTAGTAATTTATCTTCAGTTTCCTTGAAAGATAATATTCTCTTTAAGTCATGCTTGTGGTCGAGAATAATCAAACCATCTTTCCTAACAAACTTAGATACATAGTCTAAGAGTGACTTTACTTGCTTTTTTCTGATATCATCGCCAATATTTATCCAATCAATCCAATCAAGATACAATATATCTACTAACGGTATAGAATTTAGATATTCTTCTGCGTCTGCAGTCACTTGTACTTGCCAATGTGGTTGTTTGCTATCACATATTCTGAAAACAGGATGGCCGTCAATGGTATCATTAATCCTCTGATACTTCATAAAATTACCAGTTGTTGAAACCATTCCAGGCCAAGTATCTGGAAAGTATGGATGCAAATCAATCACTAAATGTATGAATGGATGGTCGAATTCTTGAACAAAGCTCATACTAGCATGATAATGATTACCAGCAGCAGGGTGTGCGATAACTAATGGTCTTGACTCATCTATTTTGAGATCGATACCAACGTTTAGGTCTTCATTAGAATGGATAAATGTCCCATATCTTTCTTTTTGATTTTTCATTGCCATCACAAACACCTCTCATGACCCAAGGGGACTACTCTGAAGATTCTCTTAACTGGCCTATCCAATCTAGTATAATTCTGGACTTTTGATACTCCACCATAATTTGCCAGTTTTGCAGTATCATATATCATGTCCTTGTGCATAGTAACAATGTGAGCAGTACACAATTTACCATTTGAATCAATATCAAATGGAGGGTCTGTTGAATAAAAAGATACCAAAAATAAGTCTTTGAGTAGTGCTAATTCTTCAACATAATACTTCAATCTTCTAACATCTGTGTTACAATATGCTAATTGCAAACCAAACGGTTTCAAAGAATCAGACCAACTTTGCGGACATTGTGAATTAGTTACTGCTTTGAAGTGCTCAGGACTTGCATTAAATCCTAAACTTTCAACAATCATTGAAAGTGTTGTAGCAACACATGAAGGCCCAACTTGTTTCCTGTGTTGGATTTTTAGTCCGTTGAAATATGTGTCCTCATCACCTTTCCAAATCTTACAATTTTTATTAGGAACCCAATTAGCAATCATTGCCATTCCTCCTTGAATTTGTTAGGATAATTTGATTTTTCACTCATTTTGATTTCTTTTTCATTTGATTGACATAATGGGCAACAGCATTCCACTTTTTCCCATTTTTTGTAATCATCTATCATCAATTTAGTATATTCAGTTTGAATATCTAAATAATCAACAAATTTTCTAATTATTTCATTTATTTTTATCCTATTTTCCTTCATTTTTTACACCTCACAAATACATCCAATCATCTGGCCTACCTCCAGGCCATTTCTCCTCAAACTCTTCTGCAAATTTTCTTCTATCGACTTCTTGCTGATAGATTATGTTCCAAACCTCTTCATCTTCAACAAGAAGTTGGATCATTAACAGTAATGATTCTGGAAATGTTTCTCCTTGTGGATTAATGTGTACATCTTGAAATTCCATATCTTGATATTTTGGCATGTGTTTAGGAAAGCTAGAGAATCCAAAACCTGTTTTTTCTGAATTAGTCTCTATTTCCCAAGTTGCTACAGTTGCTTCTAAATTTGCAATATGGTTACCTAATATGTGCTTATTCCTAGCCCCATTTCTGATGTTCCTTAATGCCGCGTAATGCTCATCCAAAGTATTGGGCGGCAGCCATCTATGGAATTCTAAACTAATATCGAACCTGAACCTTGAACCATGTTGTCCAATAACCGTGAAAGTATTTTCTTCGATTTCAATCGCATCTGTTTTAGAAATATATTGAGCCAATTTAAGCCAATCTTTCTTTAATTGTTCAGTTTCTTCATCTGTCAATATAGGTTTTTTATCCCATGATGAAGGAATGTAACCCAATGGTAACAAAATTAGTTTCAAATCACCTAATTCGTTTGGCCATTTAGTCCATTTACCTTTGACATTAGGATTGTTCTTGTTCCATGCTTCAATAATATGAAATTGAAATTTAGCAGAATCTATGTCTATATCCCAGTCGATTTCATCCCAGCCGTTAAATTCTCTACTCATTCGAAAAACCTCCTTGTTGGAACTTTTCTATCCGAATGGCATACCTTGCATGTAGTATTGATACAAGGCCATGGATAATCATTAGCAATAATGTCAATTTTTCCTCTTTCTTTCATTTTCTCCCAAAAGCCTCTACTACAATTCCAAGTATCTACCCAAATAATGTAATTTGGGAAAGCCTTCCTAATATCTTCTACCATATTTGAACCATGACCTGATTGTCTTTTAGAGGGAAGATGGACTTTGAAATTGCTAATTTCCACATAGTTTTCTTCAATGGTCACACAGCAATTTGACACTGGCATTCTGCCTTTGTAAATCCAGCAATTTTCTTTTCTAGGGTGTTCACAAAATGGACCTATTCCGTTCATTGAAACGGCATCTTCGTCTATTTTGCACGCTTGCATTTTATTTTTTATTTTCATTTTCATTTTATCACCTAAATTGGTTGAGACACTGGGAATCGAACCCAGATCTGTAGGTCCGCAGCCTACTATGCTATCCATTACACCATGTCCCATTGATCGTAATGGCGGGGGTACCCGGAGTCGAACCGAGATCTAAGGATTCGAAATCCTCTATGCTATCCATTACACCATACCCCCATCATTTACGATGGTAACTATTTGACATGCAAATAGTCGGATTATCTTGATCGATCTGTCAGTACTAACTACGACGGCGGAATCTCCGCTTCAAAGAATTATCAGGGAAAAAATCAATCCACATTCTCAATTCACCAGTCCGATACAAGGTATCTAAAGTCGGCTTATCGTAAAAAGTTTTCGGTAAAAATACCGTATTTCGGCCATTAAATGTTAATTTTTGCGGGATTACAAAACTGATTTTATCTATCTAAATCGTATTCGCCACTAATCAACAT
>DUKP01000037.1:6975-10684 GCA_013329295.1 Candidatus Poseidoniaceae archaeon | reverse complement strand
ACAAACTCAAACTGTTGTGATATTCCTGGTATTAGGTTTGGATTTGTATCCTGATTGGTATTTGGCGTGAGAGACCAGCCACTTGGTAGATTTGAGTCATCCCAAGTAAATGTCCAGTCTTCTGTTCGTGAACCAGTTGCTACTAACGAAACAGAGATAATTTCACTCGTTCCAGGAGCAATTCTTGGAATTTGAGGAGGGATGTCAATTTGCGCTTCATAAGGTTCAACAACTATCAAATCAATTTGGGCATAGTTATTATCTTCCCTTGCTTCAGTTAAATTTCCATTGATATCAAGAATTAATTCAAAGTTATGAATGCCAAGTTCTGCAGTAATGTCTACACTAAATGTGTATGGTCCTCCGTTGCCTGATGGAGCCACAGGTTCGACATCTGTAAACCGTTGTCGAGTGATTTCGTTACCATTTTGCTTAATCACAACATCAAGGTCATCTTCATTATCAAGTGTACCTATATTGCTAAACTGGCCTGTAACAGTAACAGTTTCACCCGGGTCAGGTTGGCTAGGGTTGAAACTAATACCCCTATTGTCACTAAGTGGAGAGAAATCTGCTACATTTTGAGATACCAATGTATCTCCAATCAATATATCCAATGTTCCGTCATTATCCATATCTGCAACTGCAGGAGCAGACCAAACACGGTGTGGCATTCCAAGAGGTGATGACCATCCGTCTGAGACTTCAGAGGAAGTGCCGTCATCTCCATCAAACGCCCAAAGACGTTTGCCAAATGGGACAATAAGTTCTACAAATGAATCTCCATTTATGTCCATCCAAATAGGAGGAGCAACGCCAATTTCATCATTGTCATTACCACTGCCTCTTTGCATATCTTTAGACCATTCTTTGATTGGTGGATCTGAAGAAATATCATGACATCCAGCCATACCCTTTCTATTGAAAGAAACACTTGATTCTGAATACCATGTTACCCAACATAATCTGTCATGAATGCCATTATCGTCTGTATCGATTGGTAATGGTTGCGAATCTGAGTAACCATTAGGTGTGCGGAATTCAAATATTTCATCGGTAGATGTCATTTCCATTGCTACAAATCTTGCGCCATTTCCAGGAGTTCTTCCGTTAGCATCAGTAGGTATAGTTAGAATCATTTCTGGAGCATCATCATTGTCCAATTGAACAATTACAGGGCCAGGTAAACGAAGACGTGGAGAATCGGAATCAGAGTCTGTACCATCTAATGAAACTCTTTCCCAATCAAGAGAACCAGATGCTCCATCGATTCGCCAAATCCACATATTACCTGAGTTTGAATCAATAGTTGTAAGGACAATTGCAGTTGAATCATCATCTAACATACCCCATGAAGGGTCTGAGGGATGAGTTCCTCGATCAAGTACAACTTCCCAATCAAAATCATTAGGTGTAGAAGTAGTGAGTGATAGAGCAATTACAGTTGGATTATCTGAATTTCTGTCAACTGCAGCAACAACTAATTCAGCATCACCATCTAAATCTAAATCAGCCAATAGTGGTTGTGTGACTGATTTATGATTGCTTTGCGAAGTCGCAAAGTGTGGGCTATTGATGCCAATTGAGTAATCAGAATCACTCAAAGACCATAATTTTTCATTTTCATGTCCAGATTTAACCCAACCTGATTCTGAACAGGACAATTCTGGTGACCAAACATCAATTTCTAAGGATGAATCTGTGTCGTAAACTAAGATAATTTCAGGCTTGTCATCTCCGTTGATGTCAGTTAGCATTGGTGTTGAACGAATTGTCTGCGTTTGACCAACATCCACTTCCCATGCTACCTTTGCATCATCTCCAGTAACTATGCTTAAAGTGCTACTGCCGGATTCACTTGAGATAATTACTGCAAATAATTCTCCATATCCACACCTTTCAATTGCAGCAGGAGTAGAAACAATGCTAGCAGAAAAATCACCAATAATAGATCCATAAGCATCAGCTCCATCCAGATCATCTAACGCAACCCAATTTACTGTGGGTGAATCAATTATACCAAATTCAGTAACATTTGCTACAATATCTTGTCCAGGTCCACCATTTGGTCCATGAGGCGGCATAGTCCCATTGTGCGTAGGGACTCTCGAATATTGTCCCCACGGCTGTGCTATGGAATCCCATGGATTTGAAGAGGTGTAAGAAATGACTTCATCATCATCAAAAGTATCATTTTGAACGTTTGAGAAAAATCCTGTTAATGGCGTCAAAAACAGTAAAATCACTAACGCAAATGCCTTTCTTCCACGCCATATATTCAAGGCATGCGCAGGTGACATAGCATCATGTGTGTCAAAGGGGTTGTTATGACTTATGGCAATTCGTATGTTTAATGCATCAAATTTGCTATGTTTGTTAAACAGCCAATAGATGTATACCAGATAATTCCGTTTCCATTAAATAGGGGTCGTCGGTGGACAGAACGACTACGGTCGATTCTATCCCGAGGTAACACCGGTGAAGGACAGAATAGCATGCTATTCTTCACCACGTTCCTTTGAATCGGTCTAAGGATGTGAAATGATGTACAAAATTGTCACCAAAGAGGATACAATACGTATCCCGGCAGAATATATGCGTAAAGGACAATCACTCGACCAGCACATCGACAGACTGTCTATGACAGCCTTCGAAGGTCGTTTTGATGATGATAATCGGTTTGTTTTAGTAACTAGTAACCACCAACCACTCGGTCGTGGAAGAATCATTCATGGTGATGGCGCAATTTATCAAAAGGTAAGATTTGATGCAGTATTGTTCTGTATGGATGACTATGAAGTGGTTGAAGGTGTAGTTTCAGAAGTAAACGAATTCGGTGCTTTCGTGAGAATTGGACCTATGGAAGCACTTTTGCACAAGTCTCAGATTATGGATGACACAGTTGATGCCAATGTTGGCATGGGATGGATTGAAGGAAAGCAAACTGGCCGCAGAGTCTCGATTGGTGATTCAATTAGAGCAAGAATAGTTTCATTATCTCCAGATACCAGTGATCCAAGAAGGTCAAAGATCGGTCTAACAAGTAAGCAACCAGGTCTTGGTTGCCATGCTTGGATTGATGAAGATAATAATGAGTGAGGTGAAAATGATGGCTAAGAATCCGTTTGCCTGTGCAGAATGTAGTATTATTCTACCAGATCCTGAAAAGAAAAATGATATTCCACAATGTAACCGTTGCCCATCTGCTCAAGTTACAACAGATTGGCAGGGATATGTCATTATCATGGACCCTGAACGTTCAGAGATTGCAAAGCGTTTGAATGTAGATCGACCAGGTAAGTATGCGTTAAAAGTCAACATTAGATGAGGTGAAAAATATGGAAATTGTTGAGAGAATGGAAAACAAACTATTGAACCGTGTAGAAATTAAATTCAGTTGGAGGCATAGTGGAAAAGCTACTCCATCACGTCAAGAAGTAATGGATTTAGTTAAGACACTTGAACCAAAATCTAATCCAGATTATATTATTATCAAGGATTGTAATACTAGATTTGGGCAACCTTTGACCACAGGACTTGCTTACATTTATGATGATGAAGAATCAATGAAGGTTGAACCAAAATATATTCACAAGCGTCATGAAGGATTCCGTAGTACTGCTGAAAAACCTGCAGCTGCAGAGGAAGAAGCACCTGCTGAAGAAGAGGCTGCTGAGGAAGAAGCACCTGCTGAAGAAGAGGCTGCTGA
>DUKP01000037.1:0-6695 GCA_013329295.1 Candidatus Poseidoniaceae archaeon | reverse complement strand
CTGAAGAAGAGGCTGCTGAAGAAGGAGGCGATGAATAATGGGAGACGGACCAAACGCTGCAGCAAAGTGGAGCAAATATTCAATTGGAGAAGATGGAAAATTAGAGCGTAAGGCAGAATTCTGCCCTACATGTGGCCCAGGTGTTTTCCTTGCAGTTCACGCAAACCGCAAATCTTGTGGTCGATGCGGATATACTGAGATGTTGAAAGAAGAATAATCACTGTTCTTCAGTACCATCAATAATATCCCACTTACCATCATTACACAGATACAAACCGTTCTGTGAATCAACAAATACAGCTAATTCCTTTAGTTGTATTCTATTTTGTTTTTCAGTAGAAATAAACGCTAATTCTCTCCAACCAGCTATATGCCAACCTTGCTCTGTTTCACTCCATTCTGCATAATTGATTGGACCTGATAGTTTAGCATTAAGCAAAACATTGCCATTTTCATATAGAGCAATGTTGGAATTATTGAATAGTAGCAAATAATGTTCGCCACACTTGTAGACTTGATTGAGAAATCCATCCAATGGTAAAACTTCTTGGCTAATTTTTTCTCCAGTTTTGACATCATATCTGATTACTCCTCCACCTTTTGACCAAATTTCGTATATTTCATCATCACATGTCGTAGCAATCGTTTCCATAGCACGTGGAATTTTAGCTAATTTAGGCCACTTTGGTTCTGCAGATCGCCAATTTTCCACCGAATTAACTGCTAAATTGTAAACACCTTTTTTCCATAAAACAAATGAGAATGAATCACTATTAGCATTGAGTGATATCGGTTCAGCATCTAATACATGAGACCAATCATTACCTGCTGGATGAAGAGATTTATCGATAGTTCTTCTAACTCTCAAATCACCTCGATTGACTCCTTCAGAAAAGTCATTTTTCAAATCCAATGCTGCCATTCTTGCAAGCAATAACTCTTGGTCTAACCATGTTGCAATTAACGTGTCATCAATTATTACAGCGTCTCTAATTTGTGTTGGAAATGGCTTGATGGGTATGCCAACTAACTTACCATCTGAACTAATTTTTTGCAAATCACCGTCAACACCAATTGCAATATATCCCTCATTATAGCGCAGAATTTGCTTTGGCGTAAAATCCAAATCCTCTGGTATTCCCCACGCCATGGTAAGTCGAAACGACTGTGGTTTGTCAAATCTCGTATGGAAAGGAATCAAAAATGTCTACTGTGACAGGTAATTATGGGCAGCCAGCAAGTTTCCATTATTGCTGTGAATGCCGATGATATAGCATCATATAACCAAGCCAAATATCTACTTGAAAAATTTCCATGGCAATCAATTGGCAAGGTTGAAGGAAAATTAGCTTATCAACTAAATGATGTTAGAATTTGGATGTTTGAACGAGGTATACTTTTTGAAGATGATATTGATCAAAGATGGTTTGATAATACTGGGGAAGTCGTTACCGAAGTGATTTTTCCTTCACGACATGCAGCAGCTAGCGGTAAGCCATCTTTAACACTCCATCCAATCGGTGTGCCACAGTTAAATAAAGCCGAAAAGCCTCAATTTGGCGGTAAGGCTGGATTTGCACCACCACCTTCAACAAGGCTTTCCTCATGGTGGAAAATGTTGCAAGAATATGTTTCAGGAACAGAACTTGCTGAACAGTTTGAACTTACATTAGAAGTAACTCACCATGGGCCATGGCTTAATGTTCCTGCAATGTTCATTGAAATTGGCTCAACTGAGAAAACATGGCCAAATGAGGAGGCTGCTGAATTACTGGCCAGAATTATTGCGGATGGAATGGCATTAGGTGGGGAAAATAACATTGGCCTTTGGGATGAAAAAGCAAATTCAGGTGATTTGGTATTGGTAACATTAGGTGGTGGCCATTATGCTCCACGTGCAAATAAATTAGCATCGATGGATGGGGTTTGGTTAGGTCATATGTTAGCAACTTATGCTCTTCCATTTGAAAAACCAGAAGATGAAAATGAACAGCCTGGTGGTAATTGGAAACAGGCTTTAGAATCAGCAATAGCAGCAACAAAACAAGCATTTCCACAAGGGCAAATCATTTGTTCCATGGATAAAAAAGCGTTTAGGGGGTGGCAACGACAGGCAATTAGAGATTTCTTGTCAGATGTTAAAGTTCCATTACTAACAACCAAACAGATTGTAGAGGCCTTGGGCAAAAAAACACAAGCCTCATGAATCTCCTCATTGAGCCTATGTTGGGGTTGCTATGACCGGCTGGTTTTCAAAACTTGTAGTTGGCATGACAATTCGGATGCCTAAATGGTTTGTAGGATGGGTTTCTCGTCGATACGTTGCAGGAAATAATATTGAGGATGCAATAAAAGTGATGAAGCGTTTGAGCAAGGAGAATGCTTGCTTTACAGTAGATGTTCTTGGCGAAGAAATTACTTCAATGGATGAAGCACAATATTTCTATGATGAGTATGCTAAATTAATTGATCAAATTATCGAGCATGAACTCGACTCCAATCTTAGTATTAAACCGACTGCATTTGGTTTGTTAATAGATAGAGATAAAGGATTTGAGAAAATTCGTAGCCTAGTACAAATGGCATCACAGCATGACATGTTTGTTCGACTAGACATGGAAGATCATCGTGTAACACAAGCTACTATCGATGTAGTGGTTGATTTACATAATGAAGGTTTAACCAATGTTGGAACTGTATACCAAGGGCGATTGTTCAGAACCCTTGATGATATCGATTATTTAGAGCAAAAACTTGGTTCGGCTGCCGATTATAGAATTTGTAAGGGAATTTATCTTGAACCAGAAGATATTGCTCACATAGGATATGATGAGATTGTTAGCGCTACAAATGCCAGCATTGACAAGATGTTAGCTGCTGGTGCTTACTGTGCAGTTGCATCTCATGACAAACCAGTAATCAATCATGCATTATCTGCTCTTGAATCATATGGCATGGGTCCAAATATTGCAGACCCAAGGGAAAATGCTGGTAAGCCTCGAACTGGAAAAGGTCCTGGTTATGAGTTCCAAATGTTGTTGGGTGTAAGAGGGCCTCTAAGAAGAAAATTAGCAGCGAAAGGTCACAGAACTAGGGTATACATCCCTTACGGGGAGAAGTGGTATGAATACAGTATTCGCAGATTACAAGAAAATCCAACAGTTGGGGCACAAGTTGCTAAGGCATTCTTAATGCCATGGACAAACCGTCCTTGATTACTTTCTTGGGCGCTTTTTCTTACGCTTATTACTTGGAGTAACTCTTTTTTTGGTAATCTCTTTGGGAATTTCCGGATTAGGATTGTACCCTAATCTACCTTCTTTCCATGCTTGTCTACGTTCTCTAGGAGTCTTTGGCTCAAAATGTTCAGGGTTAGGTGGTTCATGCAAGTAAATCCGTTTGATATCTTGAGATTCCACAGTACCCTTCAGTGTTCTTCCAGCGCCAGTGTGAATTGCTCTAATGCGCCAAACTTCACCTTGATAATCGATTTTGGTATCTGCAGTAAATTTGGTTCCATATTCAACTAGCATCGAAGAGGAGTCTGATTGCTCGCCTCTAGTTGCTGTTATTTTGACACGTACCATGTCAGTGCGTAAGGCTGAAATTGATGAGGCATCTATTGCCAAAATAGTCTTCTTTTTACGCTTGTCCTTGTCGAGAATTTGGTTTATTGTCCATAACATTTCATCCTCTTCAAAGACATCTCCAATATTGAATACTTCATCTTCATCAATTGCTAATTCAACACGTGCTGAATGGGGGCCATCAGTTAAGATAAATGGAATTGATATTGACTTTGGCTCTCTAATCTGTAAATTATTAATTGCTGAACATGATATACATTTCAGCAAAAGGTCACGACCAGTTCCAACCTTGCGTTCTTTCAATATTTCATGTTCCATATAATCATCACATTCACTGCATAGAGCAACATTTTCGACGACCTCTTCATAGTCATCCTCAGCTACTTCATCAGTCATGCTATCGTCTCTCCCACAGCCCATTAGGTTTCAAGTAATCGCCTAAAATACCGATACGAGCATTCATCAATCGCTAATATGTGGCCAAATCATGAGCGAAGATGATACGGTTTTACCTGACCGTTCTGAATTGCTTGGTAATCTATTTGGTAAGCCTGCAGATTTACCAAAAGATGAACCACAAATTGCTGCTAATATCAATGAGCAATTACAACACATGGGTCTTGAAACATGGCCAATTTCTGTAATGCGTAGAGTTAGAGACGGATTATATCGTATCGAGCCGAAAAATGTGCTTGAGGTTGGTGGAGGCATTGGCCATCGTAGTGCTTGGATGTTGGATTTATTTGATAGTAAATCAAAACCAAACAGGTATGATATTATTGAACAAGGTAGCAAATTTGCAATTATCATAAAGCGATTAGTCGATAGATATGATGCGTCATCATGGACCAATATCAAACTTGGAGAGTTACAAAATCTCGCCGCAGAAACAATGGCTTGGAAAGCAGCAACAATATCAGGTCTTGAATCTGGAGATGCGCCACTTTTGACAAATTATGATGTGATTATTGTAGATGAGAAGCCTGAAGATTTAGCGAAATCGATCGAAAATTGTTTACCTTTGTTATCAAAAAATGGAGTTCTAGTATCTACTGAACCAATGGTTCCGACAGGAGATGTTGATGAAACAGATGAATTAAAGATGGCATTGGTTAATGGATTTAATAATTGGATTGAATTGATTAAAAAATCACAAATGGAATACTATGTAGCCTTTATTCCGGTCTTTGAAGGAACTATTGTTACGTTTCTTAAAAAATAATTAGGCAAAAGAAGCAATCAAGTTTTCAACCTGTAACATTCCATAACCATAGTTGTCATCATGTCCATCTTGACTTGGTAGCGGTTTTGATGTATTCATTATTGCCTGTTTTATTTGAACTACCGTGTCAGAAGAACCCGAAGATTCGTTAGCAGCAAGACTTGGATTGGCTTCTAAAAGTAAAGCTATAGCACCGGTAACGAATACTGTTGCAGCACTTGTTCCATCAACTATTGACCATGTTCCATCATTGTTGATCACTGGTACTCCCTCTGCTGGGGCAACAACCTCTGGCTTCTTGTGAGGGTCTTGTCTTGGCAGTATCAATGGCAGTAAATTGCCATTATTATCACCTATTGATGAACCGCTCCAATGACTACCATCTTCAGTGACTCCTCCAACAGAGATGACTAATCTTTCACTTGATGGATGGGCAACATCTCCATCATCATCAGGGCCTCCATCATTACCTGCTGCTGCAATTACTACTATACCTTGGTTAATCGCATCATCTGCAGCATCTCCAGAATCACGGCCACCAAATGGATTGAATGGAATCAATCCGGGTGCCCCTCCAAGCGATAATGAGATGATTTGGACTCCTTGTTCAACACACCAGTCTATTGCATCGGCAACAATTCCATCATCGCCACTACCATCACTTGATAGTGCTTTAGCCACAACTAATTCGACTTCAGGTGCTACACCTTCTATCCAACCATCAGCAACTAATATTCCAGCCATACTTGTTCCATGCCCTTGGTCATCATAGGGTTGTTCTTGATTATTGACAAAATCACGCCATGCAACTAAGTTCATACCATCTAAATCCTTGTGACTTGTATCAATCCCAGAATCGACAATACACACTTTTACACCGGAACCGTCCAATTTAGTAGCATCAGTTTGGATTAATTCACTATATACTTCTTGAGATTCCAAAGCCCCATCTGTTGGCCGGACTGCAAATGGATTGTTTTCAGAAAAAACATTAGCCAAATATACAGTCGAAAAAACCAGAATCAGTGATATAACAACCATAAAGCCAACAAATTTTCTTGTTGATTGTTGATGTGACAACAAAGTGGCTTCAGGAATCACATCACTGGTCACAATATCTAATAATTCATCCATAAGAATCAACCAAATGCTTCAACTGCTTCAGTGAAGGTATCAGCAAATAGATTTGCATCTTCTTCAGTGTTATAAAAATAAGCAGATGCTCTTAGCGAACCGTTAACATGACCACGAGCATTGAACCATGAGTGAACACAGTGTTGGCCACTTCTTACCATTACGCCAGCAGCTTCATCCAACAAGATTGCAATATCATGAGATGGTAAGTCGCCCATTAAAATCGAACAAATTCCACCTCGATGACTCGCATCTTCAGGACCAATAATTTCGATAGCATCAAGATGCTTTATTTTGTTAGTAATTATCTTGTTTAACTTTATTTCATGTTCATGAACTGCATTCATATCTAATTTTGATAGATAGTCAATTGCTTTGCCACTAGCGATCATGCCAGCAAAATTACCTAAACCGCCTTCAAATTTTGAAGGTGGAGCAGCCCATTTGATTGAATCATAATGAGAGGTTTCAACGGTTTGTCCGCCAGATTGAATCGAGCGAAGAGAATCAAGTAATTCATAGCGACCCCAAAGTCCACCCATGCCAGATGGACCACACATCTTGTGAATTGAAAAAGAAATGAAGTCTATATCTAAATCTTGAACATCTACTCGCATATGAGGTGTTGATTGCGCACCATCAACAGCAATCAATGCATCATATTGATGAGTAATCTTAGCGATTTTCTTAATCGGTATTGAAATGCCATCTAGATTTCCAACTTGACTTAGAGAGACCATTTTTAATCGGTC
>DUKP01000184.1 GCA_013329295.1 Candidatus Poseidoniaceae archaeon | reverse complement strand
AGTGGCGACCCCGTTATCTTCGAAGATGAAGATTAATTGCCTTTTGAAAATGCTATCAGTTCATCAATCGATAGGTGATCAACCGTATCTTTACAGTAATGTGCTTTGACAACCTTGCCTTGTTCGTCAATCAAAATGTCTACAGGAATAATTGATAATTTAGATAGCGACATTGTTAGAGGAAAGTAGCCTTTCAAAGTTGCTTGCATGAAAGTAATTGGAGACCTCATGGCGCCCCACAAGAATTTTCCGAATGACTTGACCACAGAGTTTCTTTCAAAATGCTCGTATGATTCATCTGCTACGATCATGAATGGTGCGTTGTGTTTTTTCATGCGTTTGGTTAATTCTCCTATTTTTGCATCAAACACTCCGACCATTACAGTATCTTTAGAAAACTCATTCCATCGCTTAACTATTCTATTTATTCTAATGTTACAAAACGGGCATGTAGAGAATCTAAAAAACGTTAAGATTACTCTTTTTCCGAGATAATCACTCATGTTGAAGGTTGTTCCATCGGTGGCTGGTAATGATATGTTAGGGGCTTCCGCACCGTTTACTAGTTTAGTCATAGTAGAGCCAAATTAGTTGGTGTTTTGAAATTAATTATTCAATGCTGTACAAATGCTAGAAATTTTCTGGGCTAAATCTGTCAAATCGGTTGCGTCCTCAGTAAGTGTGCCAGTTACAATCCAATCTGCCCCAGCATCTGCAGCAGTTTTAGCTTGTTCTGACGTCCTTATTCCTCCACCAACAACAATTGTAAGTCCTTCCGTGGTGCTTGCTGATTCGATTAATTGTGGATTTACTTGTTTGTCTGCGCCGCTGCCCGCCTCAAGGTAAAACAATTTGAAACCATACATGGCAGCCGTTAACGAGTAGGCTTTTACCAAATCAATATCATCTGGCATTATCAAATCAGCACTGCCAACTTCTCCAACCTTACCGCCTGGGTGGCAAACCACATAACCAGTAGGTAAGGCATCTACGCCAAATTTGTCTATGTATGGTGCACCCCTAACTTGTTCACCAACTAAGAATCTGCGATCGGTTGAATTCATCAACATCATGAAAGTAATCGCATCTGCAGCTGGTGAAAGTGCGTGAGAGCCCCCAGGAAACAAGACGACTGGCACTTTCCATTTTTCTTCATCACCGTCTGGCGATTGGCTAGCAGCAAAGGCTCGTAACTCGAGACCTTCTTGTATTGCAACACAAGTAGCGTGAACTATTTCATCTGGAGTATCTGTCGAGCCCCCGACAAAAATCATTGCTGAGCCTGATTCTATGGCAACGCAGGCTCTATCAGCGGCAACTTGAGGTGATTGTTTATCTGGATCAATTAAGGTAACATGTCTTGTTGCACCCTTGGTATTAGTGACATAAGATAGGATTGATTCCTCGTCTCGACGCATGCCAATCAATCACTGCTTCAACCTACATCGCATATTAGTTGCGGAGATTAAATTGGCTAATGGCCTAATCACATAGTTATCAATGACTACCGTTTGGACTAACCATGGGCGAAGTTGGTCCTTTCAGAAGACTATTGTCCCATATGAAAGACCATAGGAAGACTATCCGTCTTGCTTCACTATGTTCTGTTACCAACAAAATTTGGGACTTAGCACCGCCTTTACTGATTGGTCTTGCAGTAGATGTTGTGGTGTTGAAAGAAGACTCGTTTCTAGCAAGTATGGGGTATAGTGATCCGTGGAATCAATTGATTTTGTTATCGGTTTTGACTTTTGCAATATGGGGGCTAGAGTCATTGTTTGAGTATTTTTATGGAGTTTTATGGCGAAATCTAGCACAAACTGTACAGCATGAATTAAGATTGGATACTTTCAATCATGTCCAGAAACAAGGAATGGGTTGGTTTGATGAGAGGCAGAAAGGAGATATCTTAGCGATATTAAATGATGATATCAACCAGTTAGAGCGATTTCTCGATAAAGGCGCTAATGATTTGCTGCAGGTTTCAACCACTGTATTAGTAGTCGGCGCAATTTTCTTGTTTATTTCATGGGAAGTTGCATTATTTGCCATTATTCCAATTCCGCTAATTGTCTGGGGTTCGTTCAAATATCAACGAAGTCTTGAACCAAAATACGCTGATGTTAGAAATGCGGCTGGAAAAATGAATGCTTTATTGGAAAACGACTTATCTGGAATGTCTACTATCCAATCATTTACCTCAGAAGAAATTGAAGTTGATAGAGTTAGAAATCTAAGTGATGATTATCGTGAAGCAAATAGAAAGGCTATTCGCCTATCTGCTGCATTTACTCCATTAATTCGTATGGCAATACTTTGTGGATTTACTGCAACTTTGTTATTGGGTGGATGGTATACATTAGAGGGAGATTTAGCGGTTGGTGCTTATTCAGTTTTAGTTTTCATGACTCAAAGACTGCTTTGGCCATTGACCCGTCTTGGTGAAACATTTGACTTGTATCAAAGAGCGATGGCATCATCTACCAGAGTTTTAGATGTATTAACATCTGAAATAGAAATTAGTGAAGGCGCTTTTACTCCAAAGAGAGATATGATTGAAAATAGTGAAATTGTTTTTGAAAATGTAGATTTTTCATATACTGGCAGAGAAAATACATTCTCAGATCTATCACTAACTCTTTCTGCCGGAAAAACCACTGGTATTGTCGGCTCTACTGGTGCTGGAAAAACTACTCTTACACGCTTGCTGCTTAGATTTGCTCAACCAAACTCTGGCAGAATAGTTTGGGCAGGAAAGGGTATTGATGAGTGGTCTTTGAAACATCTTCGCTCTTCAATAGCTTTAGTTGAGCAACATATCACATTATTTCCAACATCGATTCTTGAAAATATAAGATACGGTGACGCTAATGCAACTGATGAAGAAGTGTATGAAGCGGCAAAGATTGCGGAAGTTAGTGAATTTGTCAACTCTCTACCGGAAAAATGGGATACTATGGTTGGTGAAGGCGGATACCGGTTATCTGGTGGCCAAAGGCAACGTTTGGCAATTGCTAGAGCAGTACTAAAGAATGCCCCGTTGCTTATCCTTGATGAGGCAACATCTGCGGTTGATAATGAAACTGAAGCCGCACTTCAAAGATCGATTGAATTGGTTGGTAAAGACAGAACTACTGTAATTATCGCTCACCGGCTGTCAACCATAAGGAGTGCAAATACGATTTTAGTTATGGATAATGGGAAAATTGTCGAACGTGGAACTCATGATGATTTAATTCAAAAAGAGGGCATATACCAAAAGTTATGGAAGGTTCAAACGGGGGAAAAGTAGTTTTTTTTCGATAGTTAAAGAGATTAACACCGTTTTATAAGTATTAAGTCGTCGAGGCCGGTTTGAGAAATATGTTTAAATCAAACTTGAAGAGAACATCGAGCCTGCTTTTGATCGGAACCCTCGGCCTATTGGCGTTAGGAAACGTTAGTGCTAATGTTGCTGGAGATGGATACATGGATGAGACCGATATGGTCGCTGTAACTTTCTGGCTTGCAACTGCTATGATGTTAGCATCTACCGTTTTCTTCATGTTAGAGCGCCAAAATGTAGCGCCAAAATGGCGAACTTCAATGACTGTTGCTGCACTGGTAACTGGTGTTGCTTGGTACCACTACACTTACATGAGGAAGCATTGGGAAGCTTTCGAAACTTCTCCACTAGTTATGAGGTATATTGATTGGTTGATCACTGTACCACTTCAAGTTTCTGAGTTCTACCTAATACTTGCAGCAATTGGTGCTGCAACAGCCGCATTATTCTGGAGATTGTTTGGTGCTTCTCTAATTATGTTGCTTACTGGTTTCTTAGCAGAATCTGGTGAGTTGGATGATGGATTAACTTGGCCATTGTTCGTTATCGGTTGTGTTGCATGGATTTACATAATCTATGAAATATGGGCTGGTGAAGCAAAGAAGAATGTCGGTGATGCTAGTGAAGGTACTCAATTCGCTTTCAAAGCAATGGCTTTCATTCTAACATTTGGATGGGCCATCTATCCAATTGGTTTCATGATGGGAGAAAGTGGAGACGCTGGCGATATTGAAATGTTAAACATTCTATACAATGTTGCTGACGTAGTCAACAAGACTGCTTTTGGTCTAATGGTTTGGTATGCTGCTACAATGGATACCAAAGCATCTGGATCTGAAGAGTGATGCCCATTAAGTTTGAGATATGTCATTGATAGTTAGCTATTGATGCTTGCTTTTGACATAATTTAAATTTCTACAACGCAGTAAAGGTGGCGTTATTCCTTGGTAATATTCCCCCCCCCCTCCGTGATTAAGTTCCCAGGGAATGCGCCAACCACTGTGCTATTGTAGAATGTCATTAGATTATTGGGTTTAGGCGTTTTTTGAAATAGTATATTCAATCGCATTTCTAAAAATCTGCAAGCCTTGTCCTTCCCAATCAATTTCAGATTCAGTTTGCGGCGCTGTGCCTCTAGTGAAATCTGGATGAAGCCATTGGGCGTAGATGGCTTCTGGGTGTGGCATTAAGCCAAAGACAAGGCCTGTTTTGTCGCAAATTCCTGCAATGTTCATCATACTCCCATTGGGTGAAATTGGGAATGGTAAAACTTGATTGTTATCTACATCATCATTACTATTTGGATCAATATATCGTACGGTAATCTGGTTATTGGCTGATAGTTGAGTCAAACTCTCTCTGTCAGGCATTACATATTTCCCTTCACCATGCCTTACCGGGCAATCTATTCTAGTCATGCCCTTAGTCCAAATACAATTGCTATCTTGATTAAATTCTAATGTCACCCATCGATCTTCATATCTACCTGAGTCATTAAGTGTAAGGCTTGCTCTTTGAATGAAATCTGGCTCATTGCCATCAGGCCCCGGTAATAATCCTGTTTTTACTAAGACTTGGAAGCCATTACAAATACCAATTATCGGTTTATCTGCTTGAATAAATTTGGTTAATTCATCTCTAAGAGAAAATCGCATCCTATTACCCATCAATCTTCCACTACCAAGGTGGTCACCAAATGAGAATCCCCCTGGCACTGCAAGGATGTCGTAATTTGCTAAGTCGTCAGCCCCTGAGATAAATGAATTCAGATGTACTCTCGTAGAATTGCCACCAACCATTTCGAAAACCGCTGCGGTTTCATGATCGCAATTTATCCCAAAACCAAACAACACTGCAACTTTTGGAATATACATCATATCTCACCCCCGGTCATATCAAGAGTGCTTTGCCAAGATTGTACCATTTGAGATACGTCGGCTGATATTATCTCATCAAATCCATCTGTTATGGATAATGATTGGGTGTTTTCGATAGTGCCTAGATATGTTGTTGTGCTGCCTGCCATTTGTTTTAGGAAATCTGTTTCATTTTCAGGAGAGACTGCAATAACAATTCTACCGAGTGACTCTCCCCATAAACGGGACCAAAGGGTGCCTTTTCCTGTTCCATCAATGTCTATTTTAGCACCGATTCTTCCACCGATGCACATCTCTGCAAGTGCAACTCCCAAGCCACCTTCTGAACAATCGTGAGCTGTTTTTACTAGACCAGAATTGATAGCAGAACTTAGGGAATGATATGATTTGAACAATTTTTCTGGATTATCTAGGCTAGGAACTTTACCTCCGATTCCTTTTGCTTGGCCTCTTTCTTTGAGCATAAAGGAAACTTCTGAAGCACCCAATTCGTCCATCGATTCGCCAACCAAATATATTCTATCACCAGGGTTTTTGAAATCACTAGTTGCTGTGTTTCTAACGTCAGGATGGTCGCCAAATAGCGAGAATAGTAATGTAGGTGGAATAGAAATCTTATCAGCTCCTTTACCATAATCATTCTTCATTGAGTCTTTACCGCTAACGCAAGGTAAACGATAAGCGCGACAAATTCGTTCTAATTCTCTATTGGCTCGAACTAATTGGGCAAGTTTGAATTTACCATCTGGGGTTTTCTCGGATTGGATTGGATCTGGCCAGCAAAAGTTGTCAAGTCCAGCGATTTTGTTGACATCTACTCCAACGCAGACAGCATTTCTAACCGCTTCATCAATGGCTGCAGCCGCCATTGCTCCAGCATCAATATCTGAATAACGAGGAGAGATCCCGCATGAAACTACTAAACCTCTAGGATTGCCGTGAATTGGTGCAATTACTCCCGCATCACCCGGCCCATCTCTTTCAATTCCAACAAATGGTTTCACCGCAGTTTGAGCGATGACTTCGTGATCATATTGCCGTACCCAGGTTTCCTTACTAGCAATATTTGGCCGAGCCAATAAATCGAGTAAGATGTTGTTGTGGTCTGCGTTTATTGGAGCCTCAAATAATTCATGTTGGGGTGGGTTCCATTCGGATTCTAATTCTAATTGAGGGACTCCATCATGTAAAAATTCGATTGGTAAGTATGCTACTGTTTCATCATCATATTGTACATGGAACATACCTGTAGAGGTGAATTCGGCAACTGCTGTTGCTTCAACCTCATGTAGTGAGGCGAGGTTTTCAAAGGCGTCTACATCCTCTGGTTTTACCGCTACAGTCATCCTTTCTTGGCTCTCTGAAACCAATATTTCCCAAGGTGAAAGCCCTGGTTGTTTTAGTGGTACTTTGGCTAAATCAATTTTACAACCATTAGTATATTCTGCCATTTCTCCTATCGAAGAAGATAGCCCGCCTGCACCATTATCTGTAATACAGGTAATCAAACCAATATCTCTTGCTTCAAGAATCATGTCTATCATTTTCTTTTGGGTGATTGGGTCGCCTATCTGAACCGCGCTGGATGGAGATTCTTCTGTTAATTCAAGTGATGAAAAGGTGGCTCCATGAATTCCATCATATCCAACCCTTCCTCCAACCATATAGACTACATCTCCAGCGCTTGGCGTCTTGATATGAGATTCTCTACCATCTGGAAGTTTTCTTGGCATTAGACCTACAGTACCACAATAAACCAATGGCTTGCCCAAATACCTCTCATCAAATATGATTGCTCCATTAATTGTCGGAATTCCAGATTCATTACCTCCTACTCGGACTCCTGAATGGACGCCACGTAATACTCGAGAGGGGTGAAATAAATTCTCAGGAATTTCTCCTTGCCAATCAGGTGGGCCGAAACAGAAAACATCTGTATTAGCGATTGGTCTTGCACCAAGTCCGGTTCCAAGTATATCTCTATTGACACCAACGATGCCAGTCATCGCACCGCCATAAGGGTCTAATGCAGAGGGGGAGTTGTGTGTTTCAGCTTTCATGCATACGCTCCATTCATCATCCCAAGCAATAACTCCAGAGTTATCGTGGAATACTGAAAGTAGCCAATCTACCTCTTTTTGCATATCATGAGTTGGTTTCATAATATGGGTTTTGAAAATTGAATCTACAACAGAATCTTCTCCGGTTTCCAAATCTTTGTGATGGATTTTTGATGCGAATATCTTGTGTTTACAGTGTTCGCTCCATGTCTGTGCTAAGCATTCTAACTCGACGTCTGTTGGTTTGTTTTCAACAATACCAACGCCGCGACGTGAATTTTGTATTGCTTCATCGCGATAGTGTGATTGTATGGCTTTCATCTCTTCGAGATTAAGAGCTAATAGTCCCGTTTCTGAAATATCAATAAGTTCATTGTCACCTATTTCTAAATCTATATGCGCTGGTTGCTTGAATTCTTGTGGGGGTTTTTCTGGATATTCGATCATTGGCCAATTATTTTGTTGGCACATTTCACTATCAGAAACCACTGCTCTTTCAATCAAATTATTGTATAATTTTGATGCAATGAATTCTGGTGTTGCTTGCCCGTTGACCCCATAAAAGGCATAAGTGATGTAAGTCGAAATGTCTGAATCGATACTTGCATCTGGAAAAATAGTTCTGAACCCATCTAGTGCAGCCTTGCCTGGGTTATCTGTAACACCAGGTTTGAAACCAACTGAAATTACTGCATCGGGAGTTGATTCGAAAATATCTTTTGACTCCAAAAAGGTTTGATTTAATGTCGAATGTTCAATAATAGGATCTGCAAATAAATCATCGGCCCTTTCCGATATGGAACTGGAATCAATATCTGAACTAATTAGAAACCCAACTATACTTCTAACTTCACTAAAAGTAATACCATAATCGGCTTGTAATCTACGCCTAACTACATCTCCTCGTACATCTCTAAGTCCTTCGCCTGACTTAGGTGTTGCTTCAACTCGAGTGATTTGCATCGCGGTCGCCTACTGGGGGGGTCATATTGATGGCGGCCAATACGCTCTTTGAACAATACGGAAGAATGTCAAAGTATTTCTTTAAGATATTGTCCAGTAAAACTGTGTATATTATCGGCGATTTTTTCTGGCGTTCCATGTGCGATTAGTTGGCCGCCGCGGTCGCCTCCTTCAGGGCCTAAATCAATGACCCAGTCACTGGATTT
>DUKP01000034.1 GCA_013329295.1 Candidatus Poseidoniaceae archaeon | reverse complement strand
ATTGATTAAACCTTCACTGGCTAATAGAGTGAGTTTATCTGATAGAGTTCGTGAAGAGATTCCTTCGAGTAATGCTTTCATCTCGTTGAACCTCCTTGGACCAGCGATGTATAATGTAGAGAGAATTTCAATAGTCCAACGCGAGCCAAAAACCTGTAATGCTTCAACTGCAGCTTGTACTTCCCAATTGATGTCATATGCGTCACTATTGGAGTATTCTGCAAGTGCCTGCCTTATCGACATACCATTTTCAATAGTGTCATCAATTTTAGATTTGATTAATGTAATGGAGTCCTCTGAGATATTTTGAACTGGATTAGGCATAATATCACACGAGTATTCATTCCGATAGTAACTTCCTTTTTTACACTTAGTGCTACAATATATTTGGTTGGAGAGGTGCGATTTGCCTTATTTGTCAATAATCTGGCTAACAGCAGGTGTAATCTTTAACACCTAGATTTTGTTACATCAAGGTATGAGTATGCTATCAAATAGTAAAATGATGCTTGGAGCCGCTTTGGTTTGCCTAATTTTGAGTGCCCCCCTGTCGATGCTTTCGACAGGTGCAGTAGAAGGTGCAGTGGAAGATAATTTCGAGACCTTCCCTGCAGATAATATCTGTGCAAATGATGATTGTACGGAAGCAGAAGAGGATTGGGCCTCCAGTACCGGAGAGAGAAGTTATTACGCGTGGAATTTAACCAATCCAGGCGCAGCAGAACCAGTGTATGAAAAGGTTGGACCTTTTGATTATGATATTTCATACACTCGTGAAATTATTTCGTTCGATGAAACTGCTGGAACTTTAACCTACAGTGAATCCAAGGTTTACACCTGTGCAGAAGACACTACAACTGCTTGTGATACAGAGGTTACTACGACCAATATCCCATTCCAACCACAAGTTGTTGGAGCAACAGGTGTGGCAATTTCTGGAATTATGGATCTTACTAAGGCTGGTTTCGCAGCCGGAGCAATTAATCAAGAGATGACATCTTTCAGTGCTGGTAAAGCAACTGCTGCAGATCTCAATTCTAACTTTGATGCTATCGTTGATGGTCAAGATCCTGAAGATTGGGAAGATGAAAAGTCACATTATGCAGCATCTCTAGCAGACACTTATTACAATCAGTTTGATGGATACTTTGCAGCAAACAATATGTCAGGCATGAACAATATGCCTGGTTTTGAAGGTGCAGCTGTTACCTATACTCAAGCAATCCAAGGACAGCAAATGCAAGCAGCCGGTGGCGATCCTACTGGTATCACATTTACTGGACCTAGCTTCGATGATACTATTTGGTCCGCATTCAATAATACAGCAATGCCAGTTTCTGGAGAAGATGTCTCACTTAATGGGATGTTGGGTGTATTGATGCTGTCTGGTCATTGCCAAGCATTCCCAACTGGAGACTATGCTTCAGTATCTGCAGATGCTGTAAACGCTCCAGCATTTACCACAGGAACCATGCAAAGAGCCGGAATATGGGGCTACATGGCAATGTCAAGTCCAACAGAGATTGACTTCAATGCAACAATCGCTCGAGATTATGCAATGTGCTTCGGGATTGCATCTGCTGCTTTCTCTGCAACACATGGCGGTGGCGACTCCGAGTGGTTCATGGATCAAACCGGTACTGCAGTAAATGCATCAACTCGTATGATGAATTATCTTGGCGTCGATATTGATAACGCAGTTGCAATGAATCTGCTATTTGGCGGACAGGATACTGAGACTCCAACAGGTCTACTTGCTACTAATGAAGATGGAACTGCATTCGGTGTTGCAACATTCATTGGCATGGACGCTGCAACAGCAATGTCCTCATACGGATTAGATATGGCACAATATGGTGCGATTGCTACTTGGGTTGGTGGATGGTTAACAAGCCAAACCGCTCTTCCAATGGTTCTCCTTGGCGGCTCAGGTGATATGACCGCTGAAAAATTCGTTAACGTAACACTTGGTGGCGAAGACCCAATTAACGGTGGTTATCTTACCTACAGCCTAAACTTGGGCGGTGCATGGGGAACTGCTTTGATGCCGGCTTCACCACAAGGAACTCCAGTATCTGTTGACGAAGCAGCAGCAGGAAACCTACTATACGGGCCTCTTGGTATTACTACGACAACAGGAGCTGGCTTATTCCTATATGGAGAAATGTATGGACAAACTCCTCCAGTAGACTTACAGACAATGGCACCAGGTGCACCAATGACTTGGGATGAGGCAACGATTGGTCTAATCTATGGAATTGATGCTAATGCAGCTGCAGCACTTAGAGTAATGCTAAGAGATGCAGTATACGATGACTTCGTACCAGGATTCTTGATGGGTCTTGGCAGTGATGGTCCATACAAGACACAAACCGTAAACGAGTGGCTATTTGGATGGAGAGACCCTGTAAGTGCTTTCGTAGCTGGTGATATTACCGACCCAACACTTGGTTGGTCTAAGTTGGAAACCAACCTTACTTACTACGGCTCTGGTGGAATTTCAACCGGACCTGCAACAACTTACACCATTTGTACTGGACACAACTCAGACTGTGATAAAGGAGAGACTCTCCTTGAAGATGGCTCTAACGAACTATCTTGGCACAGCACAGAAATGATGATGGCAACCTTTGGCCTAGTTGGAGTTGAAACTTTGGACGAAACCACTGGTGGATTCCTAACTGGTGATGGAGACAAGGTCGATGCGGGCGGTTATGCAATCACAGCGGTAACTTGTTCAGGAACAAGTGAAGTGAAGGGAATTCCAGTAGATGATTGTTCAGCATCTGTTGACCCAACAACACGACCAATCACTGCGAAACTAATCAAGTCATTTACTTTGGTAGATGCTATGGTTCCTGCTTTACCTATTTACTTCGGTACCGAGATTAACATGCAAGCAGAGGAACTTTCAGGATTGATTATTGCTGGTGATTCAACCTCTACTTTCTACCTAGACATGAGAGATCCTTATGATAGAGCAACTGCACCACAAATGACTGACCTTCAAGAAGTATTCCAAATCGTTCAATCATCCGAGATTGAAGATGACGATGCAGAGGAGATGGAGAGTTCAATTGTAACCAATCAGAATGGACTTACTTACTGGACTAACTTTGATGTGCCAACAGACTATGTTGCACTACTACTCTATTTGGGTGCTCTTTCTTGTTTGGTACTTGGAGTCATTGCTCTAGGCAACGAAGAAGAATAAGCGACAACTGAGTAAGACTACTCAATCAAACTCACCTTTGAAATGGTGAGCACTGGTGGTGGTAGCATGGCCAAGAGGGTTCTACTTGTACGTGGAGGCGCTCTTGGCCGTAATACTGGGCTTGGTGCAGCACATCATAACTTAGTTGATATGTTGAACTCTGGAAAGGTAACTGGTTGGCAATTAGCAGGTGTATGTGAATATCCACTTTCAAAAACTAGCAATCCATTATCTAGAATTTGGAATAGATGGTTTTCTCACCCGAAAAGAGTCGCTAAAAAAATCAAAAATGAAGTTGGTGAATTTGATTTAGTTCATATTACGGATCAGGAACAGGCTCATCTAGTTCCAAAAGATAGTAACATTCCTGTGGTTATTACAGTTCATGATTTATTTCATCTGTTCCCAGAACAATTGCAATTTGGTGACGAGATAGTAGATATTGGCGAAGTATCTCCTGGCATGATTAGACGTCGAGACCTAAACAAGCTGAAGCATGGAGTAAGAAGGGCCAGCCATCTGATTTGCAATTCTCAACACACCCTTGGTGCCGCAAAAATCAATTTCCCTAAAGTACAATCAACTTGTATTCCATTAGGTATAGATTCAGCAAAATATCACCCAGATAATCAAGAGTTGGTTGACATATCGCTACCCGACGCTTGCAACTTACTGGTTGTTGGAAGTAACGATCCTAGAAAACGGATGAAATTTCTCTTCGAAGTAATTTCAAAACTACCTACTGAGGTAAGACAAGGCATCCACCTTCATCATGTTGGTAATTCAGATGGCAATTTTGGTTTGCCGCCAATCGCTGAACTAGCCAAGTCTTGTGGAATTACTAATTTGACAATTCATGGCTCCTCAGTTTCTGATGAGTATCTAATGACACTTAGAATCAAGTGTGATGCCTTACTATTCCCCTCAGTTAGTGAAGGCTTTGGT
>DUKP01000151.1 GCA_013329295.1 Candidatus Poseidoniaceae archaeon | reverse complement strand
CATTGGTCAACGGGTACTAACCTTCCTTTCGCAGGGTCGACAAAAACCAAATCAGATTCAAAAGCAGTATTAAGGACTCCTAAAACTCCAAGCATTATTATGTATAGCCCAGATGCAAAAATCAATTCTAATATTGTTGAGTCTAGTTTGAAAACCCAATGAACAATGAGCCAAGCAAATAGCCCAAGAAATGCTCCTTGAGGCACATAATTAAAGTGTATTACGTGGTTAGAAAATTCATTTACTTTACCCGCTTTTTCAATTGAACCTCTATGTGGTTTTGGAATGTGAATTACTTGCCAGTGAAGGATTTTTTCCATTTGTTTTAAAGTATAAATTAATAGTTTTCTTTTAATCAATAAATATTCTATTAAAATTAGCATTGGAAGCCCAATCACAATAATTGGCAGCGCCATAATTACTGCAAGTGGGAATATAATAAGTGCTGGTAATAGCAAAAAATGTGATAATGTTAGTGGGTGAAATAAATCAGCCTCAATCAATCGCTGTTTTGATGGTTTAATTTTCAAACTTCTAGCCATGTCATTCAGTGTAGTTCTAAATGGTGAAACCTGTCTTCCAGCATCGATTATCTGTCTAACTGAGTTACGATACTGAGATTCTTCATGGCCCACACCAATAAAGAAACTCCAAGCTATTCTCATTGGTAAAGCCATGACTATTGGTATAGACAGTATTGCTGTAGCCCACAGCAAACCTGAGACATTTAATTCTGCAGCCATAGTCCGCTCAAACTATGCTAAATGCTAATCCGGTTTCAATAGTTTGCCAGTTTTCTCAAATGCTGTCAAGTTTATTGACCATCATGTATTCCATCAAGCATGGCTAAGATTGCAGTAACTGATGGCCTCTCTGCTGAGGCCAAAGTTTTGCTAGAAAAAAACGGTCATGAAGTAGTAGTAAAATTTTATGAAAATTCTGAACTTGAATTAGGCGTATTGAATGACTTCGATGCGGTTATAGTTAGAAGTGCGACTAAATTAACTGCAAATGTTATTGCTAAATCTACAAGCTTGAAAGTTATAGCTCGAGCAGGTGTTGGAGTAGATAATATTGATTTGGAAGCAGCAGGTAATGAGGGAATTCCTGTAGTAAATGCACCTATTGCATCTACTCAGTCAGTATTGGAACTTACCATAGGACATTTGCTTTCATCCGTAAGGCACTTGCCAAAATCAGATCGTTCTATGAGAGAGGGAAAATGGGAGAAAAAACAATTGAAGGGCTCAGAACTTGCTGGTAAAAATTTGGGATTAGTTGGTTTTGGAAGAATTGCTCAAGGAGTTGGTTCTATTGCACAAGCCTTAGGGATGACAGTTCATGCTTATGATCCATATTTGCCTCCAAAAATTGCCAAGAATCAAAATACACGTTTGCACAAATCGGTAGAAACTCTTTTTTCAAATTGCACTCATATCTCAATACATTGTAATCTCACTGATGAAACCCATCATTTAGTTAACTACGATATGATTAGTAAGATGCCGGGTAAATCAAATGATGGAATACAATGTGGAAATCATGTAATCAATTGTGCAAGAGGTGGAATCGTCAATGAAGATGATGTTTTGAAAGCATTAAATGATGGCTCTTTAAGCACAGCAGCTTTGGATGTATTTGAAGAAGAGCCAGTACCTGCTGATTATGAATTATGTCAACATCCAAATTTCCATAGCACCCCTCACATCGGAGCATCTACTATTGAGGCACAAAGAAGAGTAGGTTTAGACATAGTCAACAATGTCATGGCAGTGTTGTCGAAAAAGAAATGTGATTATATTGTCAATAAATCCCACCTGAAGTAAATACAATATTAATAACCGTTGACTTCTAATCAACCAGTAGTGATATGATGGATAATCCTAGAATAATTGTCCATTGTGATTTAGATGCATTTTATGCTGCAGTTGAAACTTTACATCATGGATTTGATGAATCAATTCCATTAATAATCGGTTCAGACCCTGAAAATGGCAGAGGCAGAGGAATAGTTTCCACTTGTAATTATGCAGCAAGAGCATATGGCATTCGTTCTGCAATGGCAATTAGTGAAGCATGGAGGCGTTGCCCAGGGCAACCATATGGTAATGCAATTTACATTAGAGGAAGTCGAGGTTTATACTCAAGAGCATCACGTAAAGTGATGAAAATTCTTAAGCCATCAGCGCAATTCTTTGAGCAAGCAAGTATCGATGAAGCATATCTTGACATCACTGAACAGGTTGAAAATAACTGGGATAGTGCATTGGCATTATGTCGTAAATTACAAGAAGAAATTATGCAAGTTATAGGCCTAAGTGCTTCATTTGGTATAGCATCAAATAGAATTTTAGCAAAGATGGCTAGTGAGGTGAACAAACCAAATGGTATATTTCGAATTCTTCCAGATGAATTGCCTGACTTTTTTGAGGGCAGAAATATTCGTGAAGTGCCAGGAATTGGTAAGAAACGTGCAACTCAATTACATGAATGGGGAATAACTACAATTGATGAAATGTATACCTATGGAGAAATTTCTCTTTCAAGAATAACCGGTGAGCGTTTTGCTGCATGGATTACTCGTGTGTATGAAGGGCGTACATCAAGTGAGATTAGCCCACTTAGGAGCAGAAAATCTATCGGCAAAGAACACACATTTGATTATGATCGAGAAAATTATCAAGTCGTTTTAGAAAATTTACTTAGCATTGTACGTAGAGTAATGAAATCAGCTAGGGAAGTAGGCGTTTCAGGTAGGCTAGCAGAGGTGAAAATACGCTATACTGGTTTTGAGACTCACACTCATGGCCGCTCTATACCAGTTACAATGGATGATGAAGAGGTTTTTGTCAGTCTTGCAGAAAAGTTATTCGCAAATAATGTTCAAACAAATAAAAAAATTAGGTTGATCGGATTTAGATTGGGACATTTAGATACTCCAAAAACCAAACAAACAAGATTGCTATCAATTATTGAAGAAGAATAATTCTACTCAAGGCTATGCATTGAAGTTAAGATTTCAGAAAATTCTTTGAGATTTTCTGGGATTACAACGCCGCTAATAGGTTGATTCAATGAGATTCCATTTTCCTTTTTAGTACTCCATACCTCACCATTAAAAGATTGCAATTCATTAGTTATTGATCTTAAGTAACCATTTCTATTTTCATCATATTTCTTACCAAATGGGTTGCCAGGAAAACTATCGACATCGACAGCAGATTGACCATAAATGGTAGAAGAAATATGATGGGTAAAGAATGGGCAAATAGGACTAAATGCACTCATAAAATCACGTACAATTCTATGGATTGTCCATGCTGCATTAAGATCTCCATCATACAATCTTGATTT
>DUKP01000189.1 GCA_013329295.1 Candidatus Poseidoniaceae archaeon | reverse complement strand
GCAGTGATTGGTAAAATATTATTCAAATCTTGTTTAGCAATTTGCTCTGATTCTTTGAATAACATGTTTACTCCAGCAGGCTCAAAATCGTATTCTGAATTCTCACTTAATTTCTTACACCAATCATTAAGCACCAACCAATCGGCTGGTGTTTCACTTGAATCTAACCACACTAGCCAAAGAAATTCATTTGCTTGGGGGGGTTGAGATGCTGATGCTCCTGCAAATTCTGGGCAGGCAATACCTATGTTGGAAGTCTTTGGAAGCATCAATAATGTCGCTTGTAAAGCATCGGTTTCTGCTGAATTCGCATATTCTCCACACCATCCTTGTTCATTGATTGGCTGAAGTAAATCTCCCCAGCTTGAAGAATTAACAATTGATTTATTCCTAGTCATAAAAGCACTATTCCATGACGATATTGGTGATTCTAAACGGTTTAGGAAAACGGCTTCATGATCTAAAGAAAAATTAGATTCTTGATTGTTTTTAGCCATCGATTCAATGTACAATAATTGTTGAACTCTAGTGAAATTACTCGTAAGTGGGCCTTTATCTTCATGTGAAATTCTAACAATTAATTGATTTGAAGTCGATGAATCGTTACTCTGTTCGTCTAGGCGTTGAATTACTGGATCTTCAAATATTTTTTCCGTAGTCATCGTCGCATTTGGAGGAGAAAATAAAACTGGAATTGTAAGAATAATTAGCACGCTAATTATTGCTATTTTCCCCTTTTTTGACATACCCATACCCAATTATTAGATGGATTAACGCCATTCAACCCAAGATCCTGATTCGGGGTCTCTGTAAAACCATTTCCCGCTTCCTGCAGGGTACTCCATTCCTTCATAGCCGTCATACATCTCTCCCCTTGCTGTAATTGGAGGGTTGGAAGGGGCTGCTGCTGGAGTCGTAGTACTAATCGCAACACTTTCAAATAATTCTTCTTGCCTAACAAATTGTTTTTCATCGATTTCATCGCGTCTATTTCTCAACAAAATTAGGGATGCAACAACAACTAAGACAATAATTAAGCCGATTGAGCCCCCAATTAATAGCATTGAATTTGAAGTTGAATCTGAAGACTCTGAGTCTTGTTGGCTGTCTTGAGTCGCATTTGATTGATCGTCCTCATTGGTTACATTATCATCAATTATATCAACATCTGGATTCAATTGCGCATCTGAACAACCGGCTTGGTTTACAGTTTCTTCAGCAAGAGTGTTTGGGCATTGGTCACTATTATCGCCAACACCATCACCATCTGAATCAGCCCACTCTGAAGAGTCGATGGGGAAGACATCGCCGCCAACACAGAATCCTAATACGTTGATACTGCCATCACAATACCCATCATTATCAGTGTCTGGTTTCAATGGATTGGTTTGAGGATTGGAGATTATTTCATCATCATCTAACACTCCATCAGCATCGTCATCTAAATCAGCATTATTGCCAATGTTGTCTTGATCGGTATCTAACCATTCATTGGGGTCATTCGGAAAAGCGTCTAGTAAATCTCCATAGCCGTCGCCATCTCTATCACCAGGAAGGCCGCCGCCATCATCTATACCTTCAGCGGTTACTGATATGTTTAATTCGATTGGATAATACTGGCCACCAGAAATTCGAATGGTAATCTCGCCCTCTGGAATCGGGAAGGAGTTTTGTCCATTCTCATTTGATAAGAGACTGGTTAGTGTCTCTTCGCCTCTAACTACTGTTATTGAAAGCCCTTCAACTGGCTCATTCGATTCATCTGTAACAGTCAGAAGAACAATGTCTCCTGGAAGTGGATTTGAAGGAGTAAATACGGCAGTGAGGTTTTCCATAGTTGGTGGTTCTGGATTAGGTTCCGATAATGTAGTACTAACTGCCGATACTAGAGTTGCTGAATTACCGCTACCTTGTTGTGCAACGGCAATAACAGTATATTCAGATACTGGTGATGAAAGATATGGGAGTTGTAAATCTGCACTAGATCCTTGACCCCATGCAATGGTACTGAATCTTGTCACATATTTGTCGAAGATATCGAAACTCTCTTCGTCTGTTAAATCTAAATTGTTTTCACATTCTTCTTGATGGTTTTCTTCACCGATATCTGGGCCATATCTATCATTTAGCTGTATTTCTACTGAAGAGCCTAATGCTGTACCAGTAGTGAACAAATATTTCCCTTCAGGCATATCAGATGTAGGATAAGTAAGATGGACTGTTTCAGCGAGTTCATAGTCAGCAATTGGCAAGTGGTCGTAACTAACACCAGTCTCTTCGTGGACTAAAGCATGATTTGTCAGCATCATACTATAACTATCATAATTGCCATATCGGATAGCGTCCGATTCATGTCTTACACTAATGTAAAGCATCGGCTCATGAGTCTCTGACTCCCAATTCCATGAATGCTCCCCCCCTACATCAATTTCTTCGCAAATCGAAGTTATTTCACCTTCTACGCCGGCCCAATCTGTTGCTGGTCTCAATCCTTCATTTGAAATTAATTCAGTAATTGTTGAGAAATCGACTGTCGCTGGGTCAAAGCCATGACTTGGTGACGCTACTGCCAATATTCGAGTAGCTTGGTCGATGGTTTCTGATAGCGCGATGTTGGTGGTTTGCCCAGGCCCTAGTGCTCCTGTAATAGATAACTCATTGGGATTGTGTAGAATTAAACCAAAGTGAACTGCTAGTGGAGTTAATGTTTGATCAATGGAACTTTCACCATTTGAATCAGATTCTGTTGTAAAGATTCCAATTAGCGACAATGGAGCTCCGTGTGTAAGTTCAATACTACGACTGGTTTCGCCTGGATTAAAAATAACATCTTGTATGCTCGGTTCTGCAGACCAATCTACATCATCAAATGCAATTGAAAGATCTAGTGGAATATGCCCAATAATTGCTTTATGATGAGTGTCAGAAATACCACTTGCTTCAATAATTACTGATTGGGTTGATTGGCTTGTATTGGCTGCATAAACTGGCAATCCAGAGAAGTGGTCGATGATATCTAAGTTGGCTACCCCAATGCTCCCCTGGGTAGCAATACCGAAATTAAGACCTATTCCTGTCAATGTTTCTCCATCTACTGCTCGAATAATTTCTGATTGGACAATTGAAACATACGCGCCGGCATGAGGTGGAGTAATTGTTAGGGATGTTTTACCATCTGCATCAGAAGTGCCTAGCTGTTGGGTCATAACTTCAAACGGACCATTGGTAATGAATTCGTTGATAATTGGTGGACTAGGTAATGCTGATGTTTCAGGTTCCGACAATCTACAGTAAGACCCTTCCTCATTAGACTGGAACGAACTATCGTAGTGGGCATTGCCGTCATCATCATAATGTTCAAACCCGTGATTTTCTTTCCAAACTGCGCTATGATAGTAATGAGTTCCATGTTCAAATTCATGATCGATTACAATGTTGTAGGATTCTTGCCCGGAAGGTGATGCGGCATAAGTATGAGTTTCTTCCACTTCATATCGGCCTTCCATTCCTGAAATTGCAGAAGGATCAGGGGTTACTTCCGTAGTTTGCCCATCGCCCCAATCTATGGATATCGAGGTTGCTTCGGTAGGATCAAAATAATATCTACCTTGGTCTGTCTCATAATAATAATCTTGGTATACCATATTTAGATGGATTTCATTAGCAACCCATCCGCGCTCTTCACCTCTACTAATTGTGCAAGGAGGCGTACTTGGCAATGGCATTTCATTGATGAAACTAAATTGTAGGCCTTCTGCGTTTTCGCCATTGGTCGTTATTACTGCTACTCCACGGTCTGATTGTGAGTACTGTCCTCCTAATGTTGATGATAGATCCCAGCCAGTTGTACTATCTCCGGAATAGTCAATATTGCCTGAAAATGATGCTTGGTCATCTGACAAGTCGCGGCCTTCAGAATCTTCCGAGCGCGGTTCAACTATTACTGATAGAACATCGATTGCATCGCTGGCATCATAATCAGCGACC
>DUKP01000192.1 GCA_013329295.1 Candidatus Poseidoniaceae archaeon | reverse complement strand
GCTGACAAATCAAACGAAACTCAATTACTGAATATCAAATTTGAATGTGAAACTAATCAATTCATACTAACATCAAGACAATTACCAAAGGTGAGAAATTCTGAAATCCATGCAATGACGCTACCATTAAAGAAATGGTTAGGTGAGATTACCGGAACTAAACATGGCGATTGGTCTCCTTATATTGATGCAAAAAACTTGGCAGAAGAAGCCGGCGCAGATATTGCTTTGCTAGTTGATGAATACTGTATAATCGATAGTGACCGGGCCGGTATTATCGTGATTGATGAAGATGGTGTGGCATACATCAGTGATAGTAATTTATCAGTAAATGGGACAACATTAGAAATTGTAACTGAAACTTTTGAGGAAATGGGAATTCCAGTAAATTATGCTCGGTTAAATGAGCGATTGGTTGCCCGAAGTTCCGAGATTATTGCATTAGGAGTTGGCCTCGGTTGTTGCCGAATAATCACAATTGATGGCGTGCAAATAGGTGATGTGAGTGCAATTATCGCCAATAAATGCCAAGTTATTCTCGCTCAACATTATTCAAACATCAACAACTGGACTGATTTGTGCGAGAACCCCGGGCAGAAGGTGTAAGTGCGCTTGCATCATTACTTATCGACGCTAACCTACTTGGTGATGGTGCGATAAAATATGGCTCACCCGACCTAGTCATTTTCAAATCTGGAGGCCCAGCCACGCACCTTGCAAGAAATTCTATCTTATGTGGTCCGAGTAAAGCAAGAATTGTAATTAGACAGCCAAATACACAATTCCCTAATAATTCAAATAACGCGATGGAAGGTAAAATAGAATTGGTTTCCCAAAAACCGGTTCTTACTGCAGAAGTTGAAGAATGGAAACATGGGTGTTGGTATCATTCAAATATTATCTCGGCACCTAATTTAGGAGAGTTATTGAACAAACTCAAACAATTAACGCCACGATATGAATTCATTAACGCTCAAGAATACTTGCCAAATGGGGCATTTTGGGCTGGTTCAATTGCATACGACATGATACAATGGACTCAACCGATCTCATTAGAAAAATTGCCAAATAATAATGAAATTTTAGCAGTGCTTTGGTTGGTTGATAATTATGTCATTCATTCCATAAAGGATGATGAATATTCGGTTTATGGCGAGAATCTCAATTGGACAAAAAGGGTTGAAGATTTGATTGCTAATGGTGAAATAAACTTTGATTTATCGCCACAACCAGATAACAACAATAAGGAAACTAGTTCGATTAATGATGAACAGCACATACATTTTATTCAACAAATTAGAGATTCCATTGCTAATGGTATGTTCTATCAAGTTAACTTTGGAAGATTTTGGTCTGGAAAATTAATTGAAAAACCATTGACTATTTTTCAAAGGCTATCGATTACAAATCCAGCACCGTTTTCTGCGTATATAGAGGCGGTTGATTTAGGACTAGCAATTGTTTCATCATCTCCTGAAACACTATTGCGTTGCAATAACAGAATTTTGTCCACGGCTCCAATAAAGGGAACGGTCACTCGTGGCTCAGATAAATCAGAAGATTTAGCGATGATTGCGTCGATGATTGCTGATGTTAAGGAGCGTTCTGAACACCGTATGTTGGTTGATTTAATGCGTAATGACCTGTCAAGTATTTGCAAGGTTGGCTCGGTGAATGTCGAACGATTTGATGTGGAGTCCTATGCTAATGTACATCATTTAGTCTCTCACATCAATGGTGAATTATTAGATAAGCATACCTGTAACGATGCACTTGGTGCTATTTTCCCAGGTGGTAGCATTACTGGTTGTCCAAGAACCATGGTTTGTGCAGCAATTGACCAAATTGAAATGACAAATAGATCTTTTTGGACTGGTTCAGTTGGCTGGTTTGACCCTCATACTGACAATTGTTCATGGAACATTCTTATTCGTACTTTAGAGGCGAGGAAAAGCGGTAATAACTGGCAGGGGGTTATTGGAGCTGGTGGAGGCATCACCATACGTTCAGACCCCGAAATGGAAGTTGCAGAAGCAATCTGGAAATCACAAGCGATTAGAAAAGCATGCGGGTGGCTAAATTCTGATTTTGATTTGACCAATGTTGGAAAATTAGAACGAACTTCATTAGATATTGAAAATAAATTTGAGTATGTGAATTGTGGTGTTGTTACACATCTTAGTGACTTGAATATTGAATCTGAGTTCATTGCGAATAAGGTATTAATTATCGATAACCTTGATTCATTCACGATGAATATCGCTCATGTTATTGCTGGTCTTGGGAATGATGTTTGCGTAGTTAATGGTAGGGACAAATTGTCTGAATCTTACGTTTCATCAAATGTCATTCGTGATATGCTTAGGCAAAACTCTCCGTCCCATATTATCTTAGGGCCTGGCCCTGGTAAACCCCAAGATTCTGTCCTAACTATGGAAATTGCAAGTTTGGCACTTAAAGGCATACTCGATGTCCCAATTCTAGGTGTATGCTTAGGACATCAAGCCATCGGTGTTGTCGACGGTTATGAGTTAATCAAGGATCCAAACGGTGCAATCCATGGCACTCCGGTGACTTGTCAAAGTGATGGTTCTGGACTTTTTGCTAATGCCAATAAATCCAGTCAATATGTTAGGTACAACTCTTTGTTAGTTGCCGGTGAAAGTAATAATCAATTAATCCCCAACATCTATGATGAGAATGGTTCAATTATGGGATTAAGGCATAAATCAATGCCAATACACGGTGTTCAATTCCATCCAGAATCTATCGGTTCACTTAATGGGGTTGAAATTATTAGTTCATTTTTGGCTCTACAATCGGATGCTTGAAGAATCAAGACCATTTCCCTTAACATGAGGGAAGAGAATGCCAACCTGCAGGTATTGTTTAGGAACTTTTTCGCGTGAGCAATTCATTCACGGAAATGGTCCTCGTGCACAAGTATGTATTCGCTGTGCTGTTGATATGAAGATAGCAACCGAGGATGAAATTGAAAACCTCTACAGTGACAAATTGCGTAATGCAAGGCTTTCTCTTGTAGCTAGAAGATACAGTATGTTTCTGTACATACCTGTGCTATGGACGCTATGGGGCATGTACATTAGTTCTGTTGAGCCATGGGGCCTTTATTTCCTATTATTATTGATTGGACTTACCTTGTTTGCGCCTGTTTGGTTTATCATTAGAGGTGCACATTTTGCTGGAAATATGGCACGATTAACTCCTGAATATGAGCGTCCTGAAGGTCACTGATTATTTCGAGTGAATCTTTAGTACGTCACCATTATTTAATTCATAATCAGCACCTACGGTCCGACGAGTTCTTCCATCAACCCCTTTGATGAAACCGTCTCCAAGATCGCTATGAACTTTGTAAGCAAGTGGCTTGGCTGTAATCCCTTGTGGTACAACAAATGCATCGGGTAATACTTTGCCATCTCCATCTGTCCATTGACTTTCATCTTGAACTGGATAAACTACTATGTGATTTAATTGGTCAAACAGAACTTTGTCAATAATATCTGCAACTCCGGTAGAGCCTACAGAGGCTAACTTTTCACTCATTTTTCCTAATGCTTCAAGTTGTTGAGAATTCAAATTACTATCATCTGAAATTGTGAATTTATCTGAACCGATTTGATAATCTATCATTCCCGCCGATGATGCTCTTCTAAGTGCTAATTCCATATCCGCCATACATGGTACAATAATCCCATTCGTATTGACAGATTTCAAAACGCCAGATATTGACATATCAGATTTATTGGCGGCAATATGAATTGGAAATAGCTCCTTGCGTAAGTTCTGGGCCAATAATTGTAGCACATTTCTATCCCAGTCCCACGGTGATGTAGAATCACTATGTTGCACTTTGAATTGTTCAAAACCTTTGGTAACCAATGTAATTGAAGAGCCAATTCCAGTCAACTTATCATGCAAAAAATTGAGTATTCCTTTTTCACCTTCTGATTGAACTCTTCTTACTCCTCGGGCCCAACTATCTTCAAGTAATCCAAGAATCCAATTATCCAATTCGAGTTCTAAAAAATCAATCTCCTCTTGAATTGAATTAGATGCTTCTGCAATTGTTCCTTTAGAAGAGATTGGGTTGCCTTCAATATCTGTTGATGCGGCAGCATCTACCACTTGGATAAGTGCATCACAATTTGATAAATCAGCTAAAAATGCATTGCCTCTGCCTCTTCCTTCACTTGCTCCAGGGACCAAACCTGCTACATCGACCAGATAACATGGTACTAATCGCTTGAAGCCAACACAAGTTCCAGTTCTTGGCTGACAAATACTACCTTTGCGCGGATCTTCTTCACTAATCGGCTCTAACCTACCATCAGCTTCCAATTTTTGACGTAATTCCTTACACGGACAATCTAGCCTTGCTGCAACAAAAGCCACCCCTACATTAGGCTCAATAGTACAAAATGGGTAATTTGCAATGTCTACTTTTGCCAAAGTAGCAGAAGAAAAAAATGTCGACTTACCAACATTCGGTTTGCCGACTAAGCCAATTTTCATGCACCATCTCCAATCAAGCACTCAAGATTGCAGCAACTAAGTCACTCTTTGTTCCAGAGGTTGAAACACCCATTTCCTTGGCGATTTCAATCAATTCTGCTTTCTTGAGTTTACTCAATGATGCCTCAGTATGCTCTGAAGATGAATCATCGGATGTATCAGTTGGTGTTTCTTCGACCTCATCAGATGAATTGTACGTTGCAGCAATTCGTGCAAGAGCAATGTCCAACTCTGGAAGATTTATCTTGCCATCTTTGTCAAGGTCTATTGCGGCTACAAGTCCTTCTAATTCCCAAGGTGGATATTCGCCAACATCACTGGAGATCAATGCTTGTTGGAATTCAAATCCATCTATACTTCCCGAGTCGTCAAGATCAATTGACCTAAAGAATTCAAACACTGATTGGTTGGTCTTCTTTAGGTAATCTACCAGCATTATTAGTTCCTTATCCGGTCCTTTAACATCTTCTGAATCATCGGTTTCCTCTACTGTTTCTTGTTCAGGGAATTCGGTTACTTCGTCATTGTGTAGAGTTGCTGAAACCGCAATTACTGTTGAGCCCCCTTCATCATTAACTGACTCACCTACAACTAAAGTGGTATTTACTCCAACTCCTCTACCAATTAATTGTTGAATTGTAGTAGTAGTTCCTCCTACTAATGTATATGTCATAACATCTGATTCGGATGAAGTGATTTCTTCCACATTCTGAGAGGATGTACTGGTTCTAATCAATACAAGTGTTGCCAAAATTACTGAAATGGCTACAAGGTAGAACATTGCTGCTGCGGTTAAGTAAAAGCCGGAGGTTGATGCTACAACATCTTCTACACCTGAATCCAAAACAGCCTTCTCGGTAAAATTGCCAATCAGCATTGTGATTGTAGCAGCTAAGCCACCAAACATCATGAACCATGTCGCCATATTGCCTCTTGAGGGTTCTGCTAACTTCTTTCCGGCTGCCAATGGATATGATGAAAACATAGCTGATAACATCATCAAACCGCCAACTGTAAACATAAATCCATCATCGAGAGTTGAAGACATCGTTAGCATTTTATCAGTCCCTGTCAAAATATCCATACTGGTGAAGTAGCTTCCTACTGCAAAAATTGGCAATAAGAACATAGCTAAAGTAGCAGAAAGCGCTCCTGGATTCTTCAAAATATTACTAGAATTTGCGGATGCAGTTGCAAGTAAGTTAATCGCTCCAGCAAACAAAGGAAGCATTGAGAATGTTAACAATAATGCTCCAACATTCTGAAGTAATTCTCCAGCATTTGCCTCAGTCATGAAGAATGGTGGAACGGTAACAAATAGCAAAATCATGTTAGCATTTAGCAGTGAGCCAGACCAAACTGGTGCTTTAGCAGCATGAGGTATTACATGGTATGCAAGAGCGAAAATTAACGCTAATGGCACCCAACCATCCAAGACTCTCTCGGAAAGCCAAACCATCTGCGTGTTATCGGTTGCTTCACCAAACACATGATACAATGAGCCGACTAATTTTGCAACTATTGCCATAATCAAAAACCATGCAGTAATGGAAGTGGTTCCCTCTGCCCTAGTTGAATAGGTCGCTAATACATTCATTAGAAGTGCTGCAAATAATAGACTTGAAACTACATAGGTGGTCATTAAAGTAATCAAATCTCGAATACTTTGCTCATCTGTAATATCTACAAACCTGAAAATAATTGGGATAAGAATTAGACTGAATATCATGGAAGCAGTATACAATAATGCAACCATCGAAGCATTTGCCTCACTTGCCAAGCGGTTATTTGCAGTCCTTGAAACCGCAACTAAACAGCCACCAACCAGCAGATAGGTGAATGAAATACCCATGACAGCGGTGGTGAAATCTGCTAAAGCAGAACCGTCATCATATGACCAGCCAATGCTTGCAAGTGAATCTAATGCGGTTGGATCGTACTTGTGCCAGATTCCGATAAATCCGCAAATTGTAGCAAGTAAAAACCAGCCTGCGCCATATTTTATCCAAGTGCGACTACCGCTACCCGGCTCATCTTTGAACAAATCAACTAGGCCGACTGGTGCTTTATTCATCAAAAATAACGCAAACTGGCGCATTGGTGCGCCCATTGTCCCTATACCATTAGTGACATAATATGAAACGATAATCAGGATTGAAAGTAAAATTGCCGATGCTACAAATACTGGTTCCATGATAAATCCTCCATTTATTCAACGACTACCTCGCCGATAAGTGTTGCAACGATAACTCCGATTCCAATTAACAGGCCGACCAGATAATACCAAATTCCACTACCACCCAAGTTCCCAATGAATGGAACTATGTCGCCAAGAATTGGCATTGAGTCCCAACCAAAAATATTAGCAAAAAGAGCAAATAAACCGAAGACTCCAACAAACATCAGAGTTAGTGCTACTCTCCCCATCGATGGTTGCCCTGAACCAACAGTCACATCTGGTAGTATTGAATTATTCATTTAGTCTCACCCGTTTGACCCCGTAGGGGTCAAGCCAACCCACTAGTAGAGTGATGATAAACATTCACTAAGGTAAATCTGAAAATATGTCATAGGGAACGCAGGTTTTCAACTCTGTTACCCCTTCTTGGCTGTGAGATTCCAAGCGGAAGTGGCAAGGCTGATTCCAAGTTCAGTTCTTCTTGCCAAATTGCTTGACATTCACATGAAAGGCCATCGAATTCTCTAAGATCGCCGCTTACTGCATATCTCTCTATTGCTGCAACCACTGATTTGTCACAACTTCCGCAATTGTGAGCTCCGCGAATTTTCCCACCTGCTGTAGGGTGGATTATCAAACGACAGATTTGATCAGGAGAACCATTGACGCCACCTTTTGGATAGATGTATGGGTGTGCTTGCTTTATCATTTCAACCAACGACCATAGCCATGGTGGCCGGTACTCATTATGCCTATGCAATCTATCGATGATTGTACCTCTTTGAATATTCATAGGATTAACTGAAATCTCATCACTTCGTGAAGCAACGTCTCTTATCCATCTCACACCGTGTTCCAATGCGTCTTTTTCCGACATAAACGGTGGCTTGAACATAAGATAGGTTTTCACTCTAAGGTTAAATTTACGTAGATTTTCTACCGCTTTATCCCATGATTTTGTTGAAAATCCTTTGTTGACGTGAAAGCGAAGCACTTCATCATCATAAGCCTCTAAGCCTATTGCAACGGTAAATGAAGGATTGATTGAGGTCGCCCATGATAACTTTTCTTCGGTTAATTGTTCACATCTACTCTCAACGATAAGTTCCTTGCCCAAATCATAACAGTCACGAAGAACTGTCTCTTGAAATTCCACAGGAATTTCTCTGTCTTCAAGAAGTGAACCAGATGTGTAAATTTTTACCATTTGTTGGTCTTTGAAATCATCATATTTTTGTTTAGCTAGTTCCCATTGAGAGTGAAGATTTTCATTGGTTACATCATCTCTTGTGTCATTAAAATAGCCGCAAAATGTACACCCACTTGACCACCACCAATGGCACCCTTTGGTTCGTAAAATCACTGTCACTGCACTACAAGGAGTGCCATCTGGCAATGTTTCTGGAGTAACATAAACTGTGGCTGGTTTATTTGCATCCCACGATTGTTGCTTTTCTTTGGCCCACGGAGTATTAGCGGGCGCCTTAATCAAATTGTGAATTTTGGCTGGTTTAGAATTATTGCCAACTAAAGTAAGTGAAACTTTTTCGCTCAACTAATCACCTACTTTTTCTTGAACAGTATCGAAGATCCTGCTTGTACAAACTGTCCTTTTGGCAGCTTTGGATTACCTGATTCAGCTGATTCAACAACTGGAGAAAATAATTCTGCTGGAGCACGAATGTCTACTCTTGAACCAAGACGTATCATACCATATCTCTGGCCTCGTCTTAATTCATCACCAACTGCAGTCCAAGGAACTATTGTTCTAGCAAGCGCTCCTGAAATTTGGCAAACTTCAATGCGTAATTCATCTTCACAAAGGAAAACTGTTCTAACTCTTTCATTGTGCTCGCTTTCTTTCTTCATAGCTGGTAGAAATGGACCTCTACGACGTCCTTGACCTGTGCGGTGTTCCATTCTCTCTATAGTTGCAGCACACGGTGAACGATTTACATGGACATCTAATGGTGACATAAATATGGCAATTCGATAAACATCAGTTGGCGATTCTTCGCCTTCCGGTACTGATTCAAATCTTTGTTCTGTAGCAAATGAAAGCGGATTGGATATTGTTTCTGGATACCAAGGGCCGGATAGTTTGTCGGATTCGATTAATTCTGATTCCAATTCTTCTTTGTTTGGTCTTCTACCGATTGCACGCTCTCTACGGACAAACATTACATGGCCATCTGCAGGTGAAACGAGGATGTTTTCATCAGTGGGAATTTTCCTATCAGGGTCACGCCAAAAATTAGCAAAGAAGGCTGAAGTCATCCAACACAAAACTCCGAAAAGGTGCATTAGACCATTCAATGAATCAATAGTGACTCCAATAATGATGGCGCTGGTACCCATCATGAAGGTAATCAACACCGGAGCGTGCCCGCCCCTAGCAAGGCCGCCCATGTCATCACCTAATTGTCAGCCCAAGGGTCTTCATCATCGCCCCATGTAGGAGCTGGTGCAGGTGGTGTTTCTTCAGCAGGTGCTTCT
>DUKP01000121.1 GCA_013329295.1 Candidatus Poseidoniaceae archaeon | reverse complement strand
TCGTGAGTTTGGAGTAAATGAACAACCACGATTATTACTTGAAAGAAACCGATAAGCGGCTGGGTTATTTTACTCAAAAAAACAGCGTTAGAAGATTACTTTCTTTCGCGTAGATTAAGTATTCCTTTGATTACACGCATCTCGGGATAAGGCATGACAGCAGAAGGAATGACATCGATTAGCGTAAGTTATGAAGTCCGCAGACAATTAAACACACTTCGTACATTAAGCGGATATAAAAGTGTAAATGAATTTCTTAATGACTTAATTAGAGCCCACAAAATCACCAAAATGAATGGTGAAATTGAAACTCTCCGTGAACGTATGAAAGCTGTTGCAGATGTGGATGTAGAACACTTGGTTGACAGATTGAATCTATCTCCATTCAGGGTGTGAAAGCATGATGGAATGGCGTCCAAAGGGATACCTTTTCGATACAAATAATCTAATTCGGGCATTATTCGATGAAAATACTGCTGAAGGACAATTACTTGATGCAGCTAATGCAGGATATATCGAATTATTTGCTAGATCTAAATCTTGGAATGCTATATTGTGGCTAATAATGAACACCTTAGTTGAAGGTGGTAAACCAATTTACAGTGGAGAAGAATTAGGTAGATTGAAAAAATCTTTACCAATTGTTTGGAGATAATCACTTATTGCCAACTTTGGCAAGCCATTCGTGGCCATACCATTCCCATTGCTCCATAGTCCATCCTTCTGGAAGGCCAGATTCTGGAATTGGCGGTGGATTGCTTGGTTTTTCGTCGGATGAATCTTGAGGTTTATCTTGTAACATAGCAGATACGTCTTCTTCAATTGTTTCTGTTGGTGACATCTCTATACCAGCTAATTCGCCCATATCAGATTCATCATCATACAACTCTTCAGCAGAAATAACATTGGTCTCAATTTCTTCTAACTCTTCTGATTTTTCAGTGAAATCCATTGCTTTAACCTCATCATCCCAAGAATCATCCGATTCGATCCCGCCTGTTGCTGATAGCCCTGCTGAACCTTCAAGCGCTTCTTCATTTGCAGTCTTTTCTTTGGGTTTGAATGGGACGCCATAGCGCTTTACTAAATCGTTCAGTTTTCGTCTTTTGGCAACAAAACTGACCAAAATTATCAGTACAGTTGCTATAATGAATACTCCCCCTCCGACAATGGCGACATCTTTTACAGCCGACATTAAACTATCATCTTCATCTAATAGCCCAGCCTCTTTTTGTGCCAACCAAGCTGCATAAGACAAGTCATTTTCTCCATCGGCTTTATCTCTTGCAAGATATTCTTGATAATCTAAATCGTTCCATGATTTACAAGAATTAGATTGATTGCCAGAGATACGGCAATAATCTTCTTGAGTAATAATTAGTAATTCTGAATCATCATAATCAGAATTAGAGCCAACTCCATCTCCATCGGAATCAAACCATTCCGTTGCATCAGAAGGGAATTCATCGCTTAAGTCTTCAAATGAATCTCCATCAGAATCTAGACAGCCTAATTTCTCAATTATTGTGCCATCAAGTCGAATTTCTTTCGTTGAATTACCAGCTACAGATGGACATGAATCAGGATTTGTTGCCGGAGCGGGATTATCACCGAAACCATCTCCATCTAAATCACTCCATTGCGTTCCATCATTTGGTAAAGCATCGGCTCCGTCTTGAGCAGTAAAAATGCTATCAGGATTAGAATAAAAATCAAAATCAGTATCAATACAACCAAATCTATCAAGTTTAGAAAATCCTGATACTTCAGGGCATGCGTCTGGAGAATTACCTAATGGATTATCGCCATATCCGTCACCATCTGTATCATTCCATTGTGTTGGATCTTCGATGAATTGGTCGCCCATCAAACCATCCGAATTATCACCATATCCATCGCCATCTAAGTCAGCCCATTGTTCAGGGTTATTTGGGAACACATCTCCTTGTTCACCCAATTCATTATCGCCATAACCATCGCCATCTGAATCAGCATGTTGTTCCGGATTATTTGGGAAGAAATCTCCATTAATTCCATCTACATTATCTCCATATCCATCATCGTCCGAATCTACTTGTTGAGTCGCATCTGTTGGAAAGTCGTCCAATGTATCACTTATTCCATCCCCATCTCCATCTAAATCATAAAATAAAATCTTACTATTTGACTCGACGTTGAAAATTACTGATATTTGACCGCTCAATTCACCTAAAACATATTTTGCACCTAAATTAGATGAAAAAGAACTTGTCACAAGATTAGAAGAATTATCAATAAAATATATCTCATCATTGCCATCAATAGCAAAGTATGAGTTTTCATTGAAATCATCGATATGAGTGATTTGCTGAGAACTTATTGACAAATATGAGTGAGACCATGTATTATTATAATCATAGAAATGTAGTGAACCATCCCCAGAGCCTGCGACTAAAATCCCATTGCCAAAATCTTTCAAAGAACTAAGATAACTTAATGGCTCAGATTTTTGAGTAACTAACACTCCTTGTTGATTAAATATATGCAGTTTGGAATCAAAACCACCCATAACTAAATCATTATTTTCAGTTATCTCAAATGAAAAAAATCCTGAAGAAATTTGGCTTGTCTGTACTCCACTAAATACTCCATCTGAGTATTCCTTTGCTTTCCTTATTCCACTATGATATGCAATCCAAATATCTCCATCCATATCCCAATCTAATGAATCTGGTATTGAACTCAGTGATTTATTTTGTTCGATTGTCTCTGTATCGATGTTGAATGTAAGGAATCCAAAATCATGAATTAATGCAATGACTTTTTGTCCAGGATCGATTTTTGCATAATTTGCAGTCATGTTTATGTCAAAAATCCAAAGAGGTGTTAAAATACCTTCAGATAATGTATTGGAAGAGATCTCTCCTGCTTGTGTAACAATTAATACAGTGTCATCATCTAAAACTTTACAATATATGATTTCAGATTTAAACTCTTGAGAGATTCCTGATTCAACTAGGCCACTTGATGCGTTAGCATGAGGAATAATACTAACAGATGCTGCAAACAGAAACACGCAAATTAATGCAAATGTTCGCTTCATAGTCATCCCAACCATTCAAAGAATATGAAAACAGCGTTGATTTGCCCAAAAATCACTCATCGCTGTCAGATTTCTTTGTTCCCAAATCCTTGGATGGTGGAGGGCCTCGTGCCTTCTTGGCTGGCTCTAAAATATGTTTTACTGGAGTTAATTTTGCGACATTAGTGCTGGATTGTTGTTGTGGAATCATAGTTTTAGTAATTGGCCTTAATGAGGCAACATCTTGAGTTTCTTGAACTATTTCAGCCTCATCTTGCTCTTGAGGCGTTAGAACTTCTTCTGCTATTTCTTCAGCAATCTCCTCAGACATTGGTTCTGGCACTAATTCCTCTGTTGACGGTGAAACTTCTGGAGTTCCCAATTTCTTTATTGGTCTCGGTAATATTGTTGCTGTAGCTGGCTTCACATCACTGCTGATTGGTGATTTTACTGGTCTAATTAATGGAGAGGTTGGAGTTAATGGCTTTGCACTTGAAGTAGGAGCCCTCATACCTGCAAGTCCGATATTTGCTTGAGGTGGGTCTTGATTAGTACTACCACCAAGGATACCACGCATAGGCCTGCCACCTGTTGCACCAAGTGAAGTTGCCTTCGCTCCAAGAGTTGATGGATCTGGTAATGTTATTGGTTGCTTTCTATCTTGACCAGAAATAGATTGCATCCACATTTGACGCTTTTCAGCCTTCGTATCCAAGTTTTGTAGTTCTCTAAACTCTTCTTGACGAGCCTTGAATTCCGTCTCTTCAGAATCTATTTCACCTTGTATTTGCTTTTCAACAGCTTCTCGCATCTTGATTTCTGCAGTCTCCTTGAAATTATCCATCTTATCGGTCAGATTTTGTAATCTATCTCTAATTTCAGCACGCTTTAAACCTAATTGCGCTTCAATTTCTGCACGGATTAATGCTTCTCGCTTCCTAATTTCAATTAGAGCCTTGTTGCGCATAATTTCTTCTCGCTTGTCCAGTTGTCTCTCAAGTTGTGAGGATACTTCTTCTTCCTTGCGTTGCTTGAATTCTTCTAAGCGGTCTTCCATATTGACTTCGAGTTCCAGTGCAGTTTCTTCCTTTAGTAATTCTAGATGTGTCTCAAAGGTTAGACGCTCGTTACGTAAACCTGCATCAATTTCAGACATGATAGCCTTTCTTGCTGCGGATTCTCTAGATTGGAATTCCAATTCCAACCGTTCTGCCCATTCTGTCTTTTTGGAATCATATTGCGCCTCAAGTTGATCACGTAATTCATTTTCACGCTCATAACGGAAACGAGCCAATCGGTTCTGTATTTCCGCTTCTCTTGCACTTCTGTAACTGGTGTAATCTGATTCCATTCTCTTTTCAAGTTCGGTTTCAATATCTTGCTTGAGTGTCTTGGAAATGTCGTCAATCGCTTTGGAGAAGGTGATGTCATATTTCTCTCGGAGTCTTGATTTCCTACCAGCCAAACGTTCAGCGTGTCTTGATTCAAGTTGATTTTCAATTTCAACTCGTAATTCATCCTTTCTTCTAGCAATTGCAAGTTCCACATCTTCACGCATTTGCTCTTCAAGATCTTCAGTTTCCTGGCGTAGACGGTTCTCTAATTCAGCCTGGATTTGTTGTGCAATATCTTCTTCTAAGCGAAGACTTCTACGATCATATTCTGATTTTAATCGTGCCTCACGTTGCTTTAATCGTGCCCTTAATTGCTGTTCTAATCGAGTTCTAATACCTCTTCGCAATTGCTCTTCTCGTTCAGAAAGTTTTGCCGCATGGCTCTCTTCAAGTCGGTTTAGTTCATGAGTTTCCATTTCTTTGAAACGAGATTCCATTTCATCTGTTAATGACGCTTCCATATCACGAATTCTGTGTTGCAAATGTTGGTTAAATTCTAATGCAATACGTTCTTTTTGTATTTCTAAACGCTGTTTATGTTCTTTTTGCAATTCAGAACCTATCTGTTCCTTGAGTTTTTCCTTATGCTCTTGAATCCTAATATCTTGCTCAAGTTCAAATTGCTCTTGCAATGTTTCTACCTTTCGATTAAGGCGAACCTCATATTCAGACCTCAATCTGGCTTCTTCTTGAACAAGTGACTCCTTTTCCATATTAGCCAATTCTAATTCCATATGTTCGCGGAGTTCTTTTTCTAAAGTATCGATTGTTAATTCATGTTGAACAGCTAAATCAGCAGCAAGATTTTCTTGCATTGCGATAACTCTCTCATTAATCGCTTGCTGCCTCAATCTACGCTCACGTCGAATATCTGAACGAAGACGTTCTTCATTTCGGAAACGAGCACTAGTCATTTCACTTTGACTAACCGATGGAGATGTACTTCTAGTGAATTGAGATCGCAAAGCAGATAATGACATTCTGTCACCGTTTTCTCTATTGCTGCGAGTTGAATCCAGAGATGTTTCCTTCTTGCTATCGCTCACACTCATAGTACCCATCCGAGTACTCATCCGCTTCTAATCATACATAAGGAGCGCGATGATTTTGGCTCATGAGACAACGATTTTGACAGTATTTTTCCAACACCAAAATTGTAAGAATTGACTAAAATTTTATGAAAAATTTCTTGTCGCAAGCAGGACAGTCTATCTCTCGCCTACCTGGCTTTTTCTTCATCCTTAATCGGCGCTCACAAGCAGGGCATTC